>DATEJJ010001149.1:0-29528 GCA_035278125.1 Rugosimonospora sp. | reverse complement strand
GTGGCGGCGTCCCGCACCGCGACCGCCGGCCCGTCCGATCGGGCCTGGCCGCCGTCGACCGAGACCGCGAACAGTGCGGCGGCCCGGATCGACGGGCGGTCGCCGTCGTCCAGCACCACCCCGTCCGGGCGCGGCCACGGGATGACGTGGCGCGGCGCGGCCAGCAGCAGGGCGAGCCCGTCCGCGCCGTACGCCCGCACCTGAGCCCTCGGCTGCGGGGTGGTCCAGCGCAGATCCACCGCCAGTCCCGCACTGTCCTCAGTGGACAGCCGGACCGCGACCACCTGGTACCCGGTGCTGGCGAGTACCTCCTGCCGCAGCCGGCCGCACTCGACCCGGGCCACGCCGTCCCGCAGATCCAGGGACCGGCGGTACCCCGGCCCGGTGGCGTCCAGGAACTCCATCTCCAGGTCGCCGATCGGTTGGTACGCCTCGGCATCGGCGCCCTGCGTCGACCGCAGCAGCGTGCCGGCGGCCACCGGGCGCCCGGCGCGCACCAGCGCGCGGACGTCATCCAGCAGGCCCGGCGGCGGCTGCGGTGGCGCCGTGTCGGCCGGGCCGGACCAGAACGTGTCCTCGTTCAGGCTGATCCGCTCGACGGGACGGCCGCCGCGCACCATGGCGCCCAGCCGCCCGTTCCCGACCGGCAGCGCGTCCTCCCACGCCGTCGCGGGGTCGGCGAACACCAGCTCCAGCATGCGTGGCCTCCTGCTCTCAGCTCAACGAAGCCTATGCGACCGGAGTCATTGACATACCCAAGTTCGCCGCTCTAATGTTCACGCTCACATTCGGTCACCCCGACCCCCCCGACCGTCCGTCCCTCGGGCCCGAGAGTGAGTACGTCATGCCCACACCCCCTCTGCGACGAACCCTGACCACCCTGGCCGCCGCGCTGCTCGCCGCGCTGGGCCTGGTCGCGCTGCGACCGGGTGCCGCCGCCGCGGCGACCTACGCCGGCTACGTCTCCGCCTACTTCACCGAGTCACCCGACGGCAACGGCGCCAACTACGGGCTGCACCTGGCGGTCAGCGCCGACGGTCTCAACTGGACACCGCTCAACCAGAACAATCCCGTGGCCACACCCACTCTGGGTACCGGCGGGCTGCGCGACCCGTTCATCCTGCGCAAGCAGGACGGTACCTTCGAGGTGCTGGCGACCGACCTGAACGGCACCGACTGGAGCCAGCAGAGCCAGTACATCCACGTGTGGGACTCCACCGACCTGCGTACCTTCACCAACTACCGGCTGCTGCACCTGCACTCGATGGCCACCCACTCCTGGGCGCCGGAGGCGTTCTGGGACGCGTCCCGCAACGCGTACGCGGTCATCTACTCGTCCGTGAACGCCAGCGGGCACAACGTCATCATGGTGGACTACACCACCGACTTCACCACCGTCACCAGCGGCCCGACCGTCTTCTTCGACCCCGGGTACGACGTCATCGACGGTGACCTGACGGTCGGCGTGAATGGGTACAACTATTTGTACTTCAAGGCGAACAGCACGCTGGTGGGTGCCCGCTCCACCTCGCTGGACCCGGGCAGTTTCAGCGCCTTCACCGGCGCGCTGAGCCCGGGCCGGGGCGTGGAGGCGCCCGAGGTGGTGCCGTCCATCAGCTCGCCGGGCACGTACTACCTGTGGGGCGACACGTGGAGCCCGAACGGGCGCTTCTTCGCCTGGCAGACCACGGACCTGTCCAGCGGCTCCTGGACGCTGCTCAACGACCGGGCGTACACGCAGCCGCTGAACTCGAAGCACGCGGGGTACACGCGGATCACCGCGGCCGAGATGGCGAACCTCATCGCCACCTGGGGCGCGCCCGCCTGGAACCGGCTCAAGTCGTACAACTACCCGGACCGGTACTGGCGACACTACGACTTCGTCGGGCGCATCGACGTGTACCCGTTCGACCCGTACCAGGACCAGATGTGGACGCTGGTACCGGGGCTGGCGGACTCGGCCGGAGTGTCGTTCGAGTCGGTGAACTATCCCGGCATGTACCTGAGACACTCCGACTTCGAGCTGGTGCTCAACACCAACGACGGCACCACACAGTTCGCCCAGGACGCCACCTTCTACAAGGTGAGCGGCTTCGCGGACAGTTCGTGGACGTCGTTCCGGTCGTACAACTACCCGACGCGGTACATCCGCCACTCCAACTACGTGCTGCGCATCGACCCGATCACGAGCAGCTCGTCGAGCACCGACCAGCAGGACGCGACGTTCCGCGTCGGCTACTGAACCTCCACGGCGGTGGAGCCCCGGCGGCCGCCGGGGCTCCACAGTGGAGTCAGGGGTGCTGGGTCGTGAGGTGTGCCCGGTAGCCTTCGCCGTAGGTGGCGGTGGGTGTGCCGGCCCAGTCCTGGATCAGCACGTTGCCCACGCTGTCGCAGACACCCCACGGGTTCCAGGTCCACGCGGTGTACCCGACGTGGTGCGCGTCCGCCCAGGCCATCACCTGGTCGATGTAGTCGTGTGCGCAGGTGTTCTGCCCGATCTCGCCGGCCTGCACCGGTACCTTTGCCGCGACCGCGCCGATCGTGCTGTCCCAGCAGGTGGTGGTGACACAGCCGTTGAAGTTGTACGAGTGCCACGAGGCGACCAGGTTGCCGGTGCGGTCCCTCGGCTCGTACCGCAGCCACTGGGACAGGTCGTTCGTCCACGTGAGACCGCCGGTCATCACGACGTTGGTGGCGCCGGTGGCGCGTACGGTGTCGACCAGCAGCTGCATGCCGGCGACCGGGTAGCCGATGCCGGTGCAGGTGCCGCCGTCCCGCAGGCAGGTCCACGCCTCGGTCATGTCGGTCCAGCCGTTGGCGGCGTCCGGGTAGGGCTCGTTGAACAGGTCGAAGATGACCGCGTTGTCACCCCGGAAGGTGCGGGCCACCTGGCTCCAGAACCTCGGCGTGTACCGCAGGTCAGGCATCGGCTTCTGGCAGGTGGCCTTGACGTCGGCACAGCCGGCGCCGAGGCCGGTGTACTGGCCGTACGTCCAGTGCAGGTCCAGGATCACGTTCATACCGTTGCGTACCAACAGGTTCACGTAGTCGCGCACCGCGTCCCGGTACGCGGCACCGCTGGTACCGCCGGCCGGTACGTCGCTGGTGCCCAGCCAGCACTCCTCGTTCAGCGGCAGCCGTACCACGTGGACGTTCCAGGTCTTCATCGCGTCGATGGTGGCTTGGTCGGCGGGACCGTCCCACATCCCGTGGCCCTGGATGCAGGCGAACTCGCCGCTGGACCGGTTCACACCGAGCAGGCGGTACGGCGTACCCCGGAAGGTGACGAGCTGGTTGCCGACCACCCGCAGCGGTGGTGCGGGCCGCGGGATGGCCGCGGCGGCGGGTGATGCGGTGGTGGCGAGGCCACCGGCCAACAGCGCCCCGGCCAGGGTGGCGGCCAGGAGCGCGCGTCGATGATTCATCAGCTTCCCTCACTTCTGCGGTCGCAGGGATGGACCGGCCACCCAGATGATGCACCCGGATTAACCGTTTAAGTAACCGGGTGGGCGGCCACCTGCCCACACAGGCATGTAAATGTGGAAACTCCGCGGTGTTCCTCCTGGAAGGCGCGTCCAACCTATTGACGATCGTCCTCGTCCCCGACTATGGTCTCCCCACACCATAGGAATGCGCTTTCCTAAGGGTTTCGACGCAACCGGGCGAAGGGAGATCCGGGTGCAATCCATGCTGAACACCGGCCGCCGCGCGTGGCGGGCCGGCGCCGTGACGGGGGTGACCCTCGCGTCGTTAGCCGCGGCCGGAGTGGCCGTCACCGCGGCCTCCGCCGCCGACGCCTCGACCGCGGTCGCCGACGTGGGCTGGGCGACCCAGTCGGGCGGTACCGCGGGCGGCTCCGCGGCGGCCGCGGCGCAGGTCTACACGGTCACGAACAAGGCGCAGCTGATGGCCGCGATCGCGGGGACCGACCCGGCCACCGGGAAGACCAACAAGAAGGCCCCGAAGATCATCAAGTGGGTCGGCACCATCGACATGACCGAGGGCACGCCGTACACCAGCCACGATGACCAGGCCGCGCGGGGCGAGGTCAAGCTGAACCCGAACACCACCATCATCGGGGTCGGCTCCACCGCCTACCTGCCCAACGGCTGGTTCACCCTCCGCAAGGTGGACAACGTCATCATCCGTAACATCAAGGTCACCAACCCGTGCGACCTGGCCCCGAAGTGGGACTCCGGGGACGGCGCGGGCAACTACAACTCCGAGTTCGACGGCACCACCGTCGACGGCGCCACCCACGTCTGGCTGGACCACATGTGGTACACGGACGCGCCGTTCACCGACGACATGGAGCCGCTGGGCAACACGGACAAGAACGGTGTGGTGAAACGGGTCCAGTGCCACGACGGCGCGGTGGACATCAAGAACGGCGCGGACTACGTCACCGTCTCCAACACGATCCTCGAAGAGCACGACAAGACCGATCTCGTCGGCGCCTCAGACAGCACGACCAGTGACGCGGGGCACCTGAAAGTAAGCTTCATCGCCGACCTGTTCCGCAACGCGTCCGAGCGCGCGCCCCGGGTGCGCTTCGGCGAGGTGCACAGCGCGGACAACTACTTCGCGGGCAGCACCACCGACGTGGCCTACCCGTACCTGTACAGCCTCGGCACCGGGCTCCAGTCGAAGATCATCGCGAACAACAACGTCTTCGAGATCAGCGGCGTCGGCGCCGGCTCGTGCACCGGCGTGGTGCGCAACCCGAACACGGCCAACCCCGAGGGCTCCTTTGTGGACACCGGCTCCACGGTCAACGGCGCGGCCCTGGCCGGCTGTACCGCGCCGACCTCGGTGGGCTGGTCGCTGCCGAGCGGCTACCCGTACCCGCAACTGGCCACCTCGCAGGTCAAGGCGTACGTCCTGGCCAACGCGGGCGTAGGCAGGATCTGATGCGTAAGGCGGTGAGACCGGGCATCCGGTCCGGTGTGGCGGTGGCCGCTGTCGTGGGCGCGGTCGCGCTCGTCCCGGCATTCGCGCAGGCGGCCACCACCACGCTGTACGTGGCGACGGGCGGCAGCGACAGCAACGCGGGTACGCTCGCGGCGCCGCTGGCCACCATCCAGCAGGCGGTCAGCGCGGTCGCCGCCGGCGGGACCATCGCGGTACGCGGCGGCACCTACGCGCTGACCACCAACATCACGATCAGCAGGAGCGGCACGTCCAGCGCGCCGATCACGCTGACCAGCTACGGCGGCGAGCACGTGGTCATCGACGCCGAGGCGCTGCCGTACACGCCGGGCGCGGTCGGCTCGACAATCCCGGCCGCACAGCGCGGCGCCATCCACATGTCCGCGTCGTACTGGCGCATCAGCGGGCTGGAGATCGAGCACGGGCCGTACGCGGTCTACTGCGACGGCTGCGACAACAACACCTTCGACCGGCTGGTCACGCACGACAACTACGAGACCGGGCTCCAGTTGCAGGGCACCTCGGCCGGAAACCAGATCCTCAACCTGGACAGCTACAACAACCACGACCCGCGCAAGAACGGCGAGAGCGCCGACGGGCTGGGCATCAAGCAGGGCAGCGGTACCGGCAACGTGGTGCGTGGGGCGCGGCTGTGGAACAACTCCGACGACGGCTTCGACGCGTGGGAGTTCACCTCGCCGATATCCATTGTGGACAGTATCGCGTACGGCAACGGGTACAACCGGTGGAACATCCCCAACTACGCCGGTGACGGCAACGGCTTCAAGCTGGGCGGCAGCAGCGGCACCGGCCCGGCCGCCAACCACAGCGTCAGCAACAGCATGGCGTGGGGCAACTCGGCGGACGGGTTCACCGACAACGGCAACACCGGCACGATCACCGTCAACCGGTGCACCGCGTACCAGAACACCAAGACCGGCTTCGGCTTCGGCGGCGGCTCCACCGCCCGGCTGACCGCCAACCTGGCGCTGGGCAACGGCACCGCGGTGTCGCTCGGCTCCTCGACCGCATCCGGCAACTCGTGGAACCTCGGCGGGGCGTGGACGGTGCTGTCCACCGACGCCGCGACCATCACCGGGCCGCGCGCGGCTGGCGGCTCGATCGTGTCCTCGAACTATCTGGTACCCGCCAACGGCGCCGCGATCGGGGCGAAGATCTGACCTTTCCTGTACCGGTGGTGGTGTGACCGCGCCCGCGGCCACGCCACCACCTTGTGCTGCGCCTCGCAACTTACACCGCGTTGCGGCCGGCGGGGACTAGCAACTTTCGGCTCCCGTGGTGGAAACTTGGCGGGCTGCTACCGTGCGCGCGGGTGCCGGGGCGGCGCCTGGTCTCGCAGTAGGGAAGGTGACCTTGGCCGGGAACGGATCCGCGGCGCCGCGGCGGCGCCCGCGAGGCGATGCGTCCAGGCCGGTCACCATCTCGTACATCGCCGAGTCGGCCGGCGTCTCGGTCCCGACCGTATCGAAGGTTATCAACGGCAGATCCGGTGTGTCCGCGGATACCCGGGCCCGGGTCGAGGAGCTTGTCAACCGGTACGGGTACCGCCGCCCCGCCAACCGCAGCAACGTCATGGAGCTGGTGTTCCGCGAGCTGGAGAGCATGTGGGCGGTGGAGATCATCCGGGGCGTGGAGCAGGTGGCCCGCCGGCACCGGGTGGGCGTCATGGTCTCCGAGTTCGGCCTGCACGACTCGACCGCGGTGGCCATGAACGACACCGTCGCCCGGCGGCCCGCGTGCGTGCTGTCGGTGGCGCAGCTGTCCGCGGTCGAGCGCGAGCAGCTGCGGGCCAAGGGGATCCCGTTCGTGGTCTTCGATCCGACCACCGAGCTGCCCGACGACGTGCCGTTCGTGGGCGCGACCAACTGGAGCGGCGGCCGGTCCGCCGCCCGGCACCTGGCCGACCTGGGCCACCGCCGGATCGCCATGATCAGCGGGCCGGACCACGTGCTGTGCTGCCGGGCCCGGTGCGACGGGTACCGGTCCGCGCTGGAGGGCGCCGGCCTGCCGCTCGATCCCGGGCTGCTGGTCCACGCCGACCTGAACCGCGAGGACGGCGAGGCCGCGGCGCGTACCCTGCTGTCCCGGCCGGACCGACCGACCGCCATCTTCACCGCGAACGACCTGCAGGCGCTCGGCGTCTACCGGGCCGCGCGCGAGGCCGGGCTGCGTATCCCGGATGACCTGAGCGTGGTCGGCTTCGACGACCTGCCGGTGGTGTCCTGGGTGGAGCCGGCCCTGACCACGGTGCACCAGCCGCTGACCCAGATGGCGGTGGCCGCGACGGAGCTGGCCCTGTCGCTGGGCCGGGGCGAGCCGGCGCCGCAGCTCGGGCTGGAGATCGCGACCACGCTGACGGTCCGGTCCAGCACCGCGCCGCCGAAGACCTGACCGTTTCGAAACTTCCCTGTTTCCGCTGGACGCGTCTGTCCTGCTCAACCCCTGGTGTGGGGGAGGAGTGGCGGCCGGCCGCGCCGCGTGGCATTGACGAACGTCGAGCACCTCCATAACCTCCGGCTTCGAGAAATTATCGCGAACCACGGCCGGAAACTTGCCGGATCGCCCGCCCTGGAGGTGTCATGCGAGGACCTGCCCGCACCCGTCGGGTCCGCCTGCTCGGCCTGGCCGCGGCCGTCACCCTGACCGCCGCCGGGATGACCGCGGTGGTCACCGCACCCGCGTCGGCCGCGGTCGCGGCCACCGTCTCGGTCAACGCCGGCCAGTCCAGGGCCACCATCCCCGGCACCGCGTACGGCATGAACGTCGCCGTGTACGACGGCCACATGAACGACGCCACCATCCCGGGCCTGCTGAAGAACGCCGGTATCGGCATGGTCCGGTACCCGGGCGGCTCGTACGGCGACATCTTCCACTGGCAGACCAACACCGCCGACGGCGGGTTCGTCGCACCCAACACCGACTTCGACACCTTCATGGGTACCGTCCGGGGTACCGGGGCGCAGCCGATCATCATCGCCAACTACGGCACGGGTACCCCGCAGGAGGCCGCCGCCTGGGTGCAGTACGCCAACGTCACCAAGGGGTACGGCGCGAAGTACTGGGAGATCGGCAACGAGGTCTACGGCAACGGCGAGTACGGCGCCAAGTGGGAGCAGGACAACCGCTCCAGCCACAGCGCCACCACGTACGCGACCAACCTGCTGCAGTACGTGTCGGCGATGAAGGCGGTGGACCCGAGCATCAAGATAGGCGCGGTACTCACCACGCCGGGCAACTGGCCGGACGGCATCACCGGTACCGGCGACACCATGGACTGGAACCACACCGTGCTGTCCATCGCCGGCTCGAAGATCGACTTCGTCATCGTGCACCACTACCCCAACTCGACCAGCGAGGCGGACCTGCTCACCAAGCCGGGCAACGAGGTGCCGGGGATGGCCGGCACGCTGCACTCGCTGCTCAGCCAGTACACGAGCGGCAACGTGGGGATCGCGATGACCGAGGGCAACGCCAACTTCGACTTCGACACCTCGCCGGCCGGGCTGTACGCCCCGGACAACTACCTGACCTGGCTGGAGAACGGCGCGTTCACGGTGGACTGGTGGAACATGCACAACGGGACCGACTGCAGCAAGGTCACCACCGTGCAGGGCGCCACCGACTACAACGACGGCGGCGTGCTCTCCAGCGGCGCCAGCTGCGAACCGGCGCTGAACACGCCGTTCGCCCCGTACTACGGCATCCAGATGCTGAGCCGGCTCGGCGTACCGGGGGACACGCTGGTGGGCGCGAGCAGTTCGACCGCGCTGCTGTCGGCGCACGCGGTCAAGCGGGCCAACGGCGACCTCGACGTCATGCTCATCAACAAGGATCCCGGCAACGACTACACGGTGAACCTGTCCTACGCCGGCTTCACCCCGTCCGCGGCGGCGCCCACGGTGTACTCGTACCTGAAGAACGCCGCCTCGATCGGCTCCGCCAGTACGGGCAGCGCCGCCACGCAGACCGTACCCGCATACTCCATTGTGGTCGTCGCGCTGCACCCCGGTACGGGCGGCGGCGGTGGCAGCCCGAGCCCGTCGGTACGGCCGAGTGCCTCGCCAAGCCGCGGCCCGTCGCCGAGCCCGACCGGCGGCACCGGTGGTACCTGCCGGATCGGCTACACCAAGAACGAGTGGACCGGCGGGCTGACCGCCAGCGTGACCATCACCAACACCGGTACCACCACGGTCAACGGCTGGACGGTGGGCTTCACCTTCCCCGGCGACACCAGGGTGACCAACGCCTGGAACGCCACGGTGACCCAGAGCGGGGCGGCGGTGACCGCGCAGAGCGTCTCGTACAACGGCACCCTCGCGCCGGGGGCGAGCACCTCCTTCGGCTTCCAGGGCACCTGGACCGCCAACGACGCCGTCCCGACCAGCTTCACCCTCAACGGCACCAGCTGTACCGCCGGCTGACCGCGCGTACCAGCGGTACCCCAGCCATCCGCGCCGGCCGGGGTACCGCCGCGCGTAGGGTGTCCCCCATGCGCGGTGGGGAGCAGGGCGTGCGGCCGAGGCACGTGCTCTGCGTGCTGGGTACCGGCCTGGAGCTGGGGTTGGTCGACGAGGTGGTCGCGCAGGCCGGCTGCACGGTGGACCGGGAGTACTCGCAGCAGGCGCCGGACCCGCGGATGACCGCCGCGTTCCGCGCGTGCCTGAGCAACGACACGTTCACGGGCGCCGACTGGGCCGCGGTGGCCGGGCACGATTCGGTGGCGTACGTGCTGTCGCCGCCGATGCCGCGGGCCGCGTCGCTGGACACCTCCCGGCGGATGCTGGCCGTCACCGCCGCGCTGCTGCGCTCCGGCGCGACCGCGGTCAAGAGCGACAGCAGCGGCCTGACCCACGGCCGCGACCGCTGGCTGGAGCTGGCGGAGCAGGCGGCAACCGCACCGGATCCGGGCGCCGTGGCGGGCACCCTGTACCACGCCTGGGTCAAGCGGCCGGTCGCCGCCGGCACCGTGCTCTACAGCTGCGGCATGCACCTGCTGGCCGCACCGGATGTCGAGGTGAAGGCCGGGCGGCGGCGCGCGGATCCGGTGCGCGGCTGGGTCGACCTGATCGACGGGCTGGCGATCTACCTGCTGACCGAGCCGCGCGCCTGGGAGATGCACGACGGCGAGGCGTTCCGGCTCGGCCCGGACACCCCGCGCTGGCTGCTGGAGCGGCGCCGGTGCCGCCGGTACGGCGACGACGACTTCTTCTTCAACCCGTACGGGTACTGGCGCCTCAACCCGTAGTCCCGGCCATCAGGTCGGCGAACGCGGTGGCCGCCGGCGCGGAGGCGAACAGCCGGTCCAGCCGGGCCTGCGCGAGCCGGCGGCGGAACGGCCCGGCCACCGAGTCGTCGCCCGCGTCGTGCACCATCTCCGTGAACCACCGGGAGAACTCCTGGTAGTCCCAGGTCCGCTGGAGACACACCGCGGAGTACCCGCGCAGCCCGCTCCCGTCGCCGTCGCGTACCGCCGCCACCAGCCCGCGGGCCAGTTGCTCGGCGTCGAAGAGGGCGAGGTTCATGCCCTTGGCGCCCATCGGGGTGATGATGTGCGCCGCGTCGCCCACCAGGAACAGGCGGCCGTAGCACATCGGCTCGGCGACGAAGCTGCGCATCTCGACGGTGTCCCGTTCGGTGATGGGGCCGTCCGGCAGCGCGGCGTCGCCGAGGCGCAGCCGCAGCTGCGCCCAGATCTGCTCGTCCGGCCAGTCGTGCGCGTCCTGGCCGGCGCGGTACTGCAGGTAGAAGCGGCTGGCGCGCGGCCCCCGGGCGAACTGCGCGGCGAACCCGTGCTCGCTGATGCCCATCAGCGGGTACCGGGGCGGTGGCGCGTCGGCGAGCACCGTGAACCAGCCGATCCCGTGGTCGAACGAGTACGTGGTCAGCGCCCCGTCCGGGATGCTGGAACGGGTCACGCCGTGGAAGCCGTCGCACCCGGCCACGAAGGCGCCGCCCACCTCGTGGCGTACCCCCGCACTGTCCTGGTAGCTGACGCTGGGCGCCGCGGTGTCCAGCCCGTGCAGGACCACATTGGACACCTCGAACCGCAGGTCGGCGCCGCCACCGTCGAGTACCCCGAGGAGCCGCTGCACCAGCACCTGCTGCGGCAGCAGGACGCCGCGCCGGCCGCCGGCCAACTCCGGTACGTCGAGGTACCGGGCCTGGCCGGCGTACCGGATCTCCAGCAGGCTCTCCTCGGGCGCGCCGCCGAGCACCGGACCGGCGAGGCCGGACTCCGCGAAGACGCGGGCCGCCCGGTGGTCGAGTACGCCGGCCCGCTGCCGCCGCTCCACATAGGACCGGCTGCGTGCTTCGAGGACGGCGCACCCGACACCGGCGCGCTGTAACAGGCAGGCCAGGGTCAGGCCGGCCGGGCCCGCCCCGACGATGACGACGGTTGTCGACTCGCGCTCCACGACGAGAGCGTACCGATGGCCTCCGATAAGAATGCGCTTTCCTTGAGATCTCAAAAGTGCGAGAGAGTGCCACAGCCTGCTGTTATGGGCTCGTGGAAACCGCGTTGTCAAGGTCGCGGGGCGTTGGTATGGTAGGCGCTTACTGAACAATCGAGAACCGGCGGTGACGGCCGTGACGGTGACGCCCGGGCTTGGCCGGCCCATCACGCTCAACGACGTCGCGTCGCACGCGGGAGTCTCCTCCGCGACGGTGTCGCGGGTGCTGGCCGGCAACTACCCGGTGAAGGCGGCGACCCGGCAGCGGGTGCTGCGCGCGGTACGCGACTTGAACTATGTGGCGAACACGCACGCCCGGGCGCTGGCGGGAGTCAAGACCGAGACGATCGCGTTCTTCCTCAACGATGTGCGGAGTCCGGCGTTCGCGGAGGCGGCCTACGGGGTGGAGCAGGAGGCGGCCAGCCGGGGCAAGCTCTGCCTGCTCGGGTGCACGCACGGCGACGCCGAGCGCGAACTGGCCTTCGTCAAGCTGATGCGCGAGCAGCAGGCCGCCGCGGTGATCCTGATCGGCGGCATCGTCGACGACGAGAGCTACCGGGCGCGCATGGCCGACATCGCGCACTCGCTGCACGCGGCCGGCTGCCAGCTCGTCCTCTGTGGACGGCCCCCGCTCGGCGAGGACGTACCCGCGATCGTGGTGGAGTACGACAACGAGGCGGGCGCGTACGCGGCGACCAGCCACCTGCTGTCCCACGGCCACCGGCGCATCCTGTACCTGAGCGGGCAGGTGGGGCACACCACGAGCGCGGGCCGGCTGGGCGGGTACCGGCGGGCGCTGGCCGACTTCGGCGTACCCGAGGACGCGGGCCTGGTCGAGCACGGCGACTTCAGCCGCGAGTCCGGGTACGAGATGATCCGGCCGCGGCTGCGCGGCAAGCGCGACTTCACCGCCGTCTTCGCGGAGACGGACGGCATCGCGGCCGGCGTGCTGGAGGCGCTGCACGAGGCGGGACTGCGGGTACCGCAGGACGTGTCGCTGGTCGGGTACGACGACATCGAGCTGGCCCGCGACGTACGCCCGCAGCTGACCACCGTGCACGTGCCGTACGAGGAGCTGGGCCGCACCGCGGTACGGCTGGCGCTGGACAGCGGCCGGCCGCCCGGTGGCCGGGCGGTACGCCGTGCCGTGCTCGGCACGCACGTGGTGGTACGCGGGTCCGTGGCCCGCGCCCAACCTCAGCCGGCCCAACGGAAGAACGGATGACCCGACGCGTGCGCCCCACCGCAGTGCTCGCCATGCGCCCCGACCTGCCCGCCCAGCTGTTCACCCCGCACCTCTGGGAGCGCCTGCACGCCGCCGTGGACATCGACCCCGGCCTCGTTCTCGACGACCTCAAGCAGACCACTCTGTCCAGTGTGGACATCCTGGTGACCGGCTGGGGCTGCCCGCCCGTCACCGCCGGGGTGCTGGACGCCGCGCCACGCCTGGCCGCCCTCATCCACACCGGCGGCTCGGTCAAGCCGGTGGTGACCGGGGCGTGCTGGGCGCGGGGCATCGCGGTGTCCACGGCGGCGGCCGCCAACGCGATCCCGGTCGCCGAGTACACGCTCGCGGCGATCCTGCTCGCGGGCAAGGCGGTCCGGGCCATGGAGAGCGAGTACCGCGCCCGGCGCGCGCCGGTCGACCCGGTCACCCGGTACCCGCACGTGGGCAACTACCGGCGCAGCGTCGGTGTGGTGGGCGCGTCCCGGATCGGGCGGCGGGTGCTTGAGCTGCTCCGGCCGTTCGACTTCGACGTGGCGCTCTGCGACCCGTACCTGGGCGGGGCGGAGGCGCGGGCGCTGGGTGCGCGCCTGGTGCCGCTGCCGGACCTGCTGGGCGGGTGCGACATCGTCACGCTGCACGCGCCGTCCCTGCCGGGCACCCGGCACCTGGTGGACCGGGCGGGACTGGCCCGGATGCGGGACGGCGCGACGCTCATCAACACCGCCCGGGGCGCGCTGGTGGACCAGGAGGCGCTGCTGGCCGAACTCATCGTCGGGCGGCTCGACGCGGTCCTCGACGTGACCGAGCCGGAGGTGCTGCCGCCCGACTCGCCGCTGTACCACCTGCCCAACGTGACACTGACCCCGCACGTGGCCGGCGCGGTGGGTACCGAGCTGCGGCGGCTGGGCGCATCGGCGGTGGACGAGGTGGCGCGGTACGTCGCGGGGCAGCCGTTCGCGCACCCGGTGTACGCCGCCGACCTGGCCCGGATCGCGTGACCGCCGTGCCGCCACCGCACGTGGCACCCGTTGCCGACAGCGAACTGGACCCGCGGGCCCTGTTCTTCGTCTCCTACGAGGGCCTGGTCAACTGCGCCTCGTACCAGCAGTCCGGGCTGCTGACCCACCTCGGCTGGCAGTACGCCGCGTGGTACACGGAGACCCGGCACGCGGTGGTCGCCCGGCGGCGGCTGCCGGACGGCGCCTGGGAGCGGACGGTCCTGCCGCACCAACTGCACGCGGACGACTCGCACAACACCATCTCGCTCGGTGTGTCCGCTGTGGACGGTCGGCTGCACGTGGCCATGGACACGCACGACAACCCCGTCTTCTACACCTGCTCGCCACCGGGCGCGGTGACCGACCCCGGCCGGTACCCGCTGCGCTTCGGGCCGGTCGAGCGTACGGTCGGCGGGGTGGACCTGGGTGGCATCAGCTACCCCCGGTTCCTCGCCACGCCGGAGGGCTGGCTGCAACTGTCGTACCGGACCGGGCGCTCCGGGAACGGTACGCAGGAGCTGGCCGAGCTGACCGGGCGCGGCTGGAGCGCGCTGGGCCGCTGGTCCTCGGCCACCGGCGGGTACCGCAACGGCAACGGCTCCAGCGTCCGGCGCAACCTGTACCTGCACGGGCTGCGGTACGGGCCGGGCGGGCGGCTGCACGCCGCGTTCACCTGGCGCGAGGACGACGCCTCCGTGCTGTCCGCGAAGGGTGGTCTCGCGAACCACGACACGGGCTACGTCTACAGCGACGACCGGGGACGGTCCTGGCGTGGCGAAGGGGGGAAGCTCGTGGCGGTGACCGGCGCCGACCTGCTGGTGGCGGTGGACTCGCCGGGGCTGGTGGTCGACCCGCTGGGCGTGGACCACGCGCTCATCAACCAGGAGTGCCTGGCGCTGGACTCGGCCGGGCAACCGCACGTGGTGCTGAGCCACACGCCGGGCGGCGTCACCGACTACGTCGCGGACCGGCGCGCGTACGGTCGGGTCTTCCACCTGTACCGCGACGGCGACGGGCGGTGGCACAAGGCGGAGGTACCGGTGCCCCTGGACGCGTTCGGCCGCTCGCAGCTCGTGTTCGACGCCGCCGACAACGCGTACCTCGTGCTGCCCTACGGCCGGGTGGTGACGGCGAGCGCCGCGCAGCGGTGGACCGACTGGACGCCGCGCTTCGACGGTGCGGGGCTGGACGCGTTCGGCGAGGTGCTTGTGGACGGTGCCCGGCTGACCGCCGGCCGCGGCATCCTCTCGGTGCTGTACCAGCGCCGCTCCACCGGCCGCGAGCCGTCGGCGGTACGGGTCGCCGACTTCGCCGTCGACGCCGGGTAGCCGCCGCCCCCCTGGACGGTGGGGGACGGCGGCCGTTCGCGGTCTACGACGCCCAGGGGGAGGTGACCACCCAGCTCACGTCGTCGGTGAAGGAGGTGGTCGAGTCGAACGTGTGCGAGCCACCGTTGCTGGCGATGTAGAGCGTGTTGTTGTAGTGCCGGAGGTACCGGGTCGGGTAGTTGTACGAGGCGAACGAGGTACCCGTGCCGCTCAACCCGGTCACCGGGCAGAACGTGGCGTCCTGGCGGAAGATGGCGGTGCCGTCCATGGGCTGCCGGTACACCTGGAAGTTGTAGTGGCGCAGGAAGTCGCCGGGGTAGTTGCGGGACTCGAAGGACACGCAGGAGCTGTCCGCGAGGCCGGCGCGCACGATCCAGGACGCGTCGTTCTTGTCCAGGTCCGAACTGCTGGAGGTGATGACCGAGGTGATCGCGTCGCCGTTCTGGTGGCGGATGTACCGCGTGGTGCAGCACGCCGTGGTGGCGCGCAGCGAGATGGTCGAGCCCGGGCTGAGGGTACCGGCGGCGACCGGGCTGGCCGCGCCGTACCCGACGCTCACGATGTTCGCCTGTACCGCGTCGTCGGCGGCGTCGGTGGGCAGGCCCGAGGTCATCACGCCCTCGAAGAACGAGCCGTGCGAGCCGTTGCTGTTGTCCCCGCCGGTACCCAGCACGATGGCGCCTTCCTGGTGCATCGGCGAGTACCCCGAGGTGTAGGTCGGCAGGGCACCGGCGTACCGGGTGCTGAGCGAGCCGGACTGCGCGTTGCCGTCCTTGAGCGCGAAGTAGTTCTGCCCGTTGTTCTTCAGCAGCGCGGTCACGAACGCCGCGCTGTTGCCGGTGTTCGCGGAGTTGGTGCTGTAACCCACGTTGGAGTCGAACAGGCCGTTCTCCAGGTCGGCCTGGACCCACGGGCCGCTGCCGTAGCAGGGCGAGAACCAGCACTCGGTACCGAAGTTGAGGGCGTCCATGTGGCCGTTGCCGGTGTCCGTGTTGGAGGTCTCCGCGTTGCCGTAGTCGAAGCAGCACGAGCTGTTGACGTGGGTGCCCGAGGTCACCATGTACATGCCCTCGGCCGCGCCGTTGGTCGCCACCCCGGAGGTGGCGTCGTTGCGGTAGCCCATCACGCCGGAGAAGGAGGCGCCGTACACGGTGTTACCGCCGGCGGTCACCGGCAGCGCGTCCGCCGGTACCCCGCTGTCCGCGACACCCGCGCCGCCGGCGCCCTCGATGGTGAGGTTGTTGTGCCGCGAGGTCTGGTCGTAGATGACGGTGATGACACAGGTGGTACCGGCGCAGAACGAGTCCTGCGCGGCCGCGTTGGCGTACCCGCCGGTGGACAGCAGCCCGATGTTGAGGGTCGCGCTGTCCGAGGCGCGCTGCACCTGGTACAGGTTCCCGGTGTACGCGGCGAACAGCGCCCGGGTGGTGCTGTGCGCAGCCACGCACGGGGTACCGGCCGCGGTGTAGATGTCGCACGGCAGCGAGCTGGCCGCCAGCGACGTGCCGGGCAGGCCCACGAGGGAAACGGCGGTCAGCGCCGCCGCGCCGGCCGCCGCGAGTATGGCGTTTCTCGTACGTCGAAGTCGATTGTGGACGGTCACGGTGCGGCTCCAGGGGTGTGCGGTGCGCAGGCGCGAGCCATCGCCCGCCGTGCGGGCGGCGGGTCAGGCAGGTGCGGGGAGGGATCCGATGTGGACTGTCGGGGATGGACGGATCGAGGAGGGGGTATGTTAACGTGAACACCACTCAGGATGCCTCCCGAGAGTGCGCGCCCCGGTCGACCCGTGTCAATAGGCGAAAGCTCAAAGCCGGCTGGGAGCGCTTCCCGGTCGCGGACGTATTTACAGCGGTTAGCAGAAGTGCCAGAGTTATCGCCACCCGCTGACCGTCCACAGCGCCGAAGAGGTACACCATGATCGTCCGTCACCCGCGCCGGCGCCGCACGACCGCCGCCCTCCTGGCCGCCGCCACCCTCGGCCTGTCGGCCGGTGCGGTCGCGCTCGCCGCCCCCGGCGCGCTCGCCGCCACCACGGCCCAGGTCTCCGACTGGCCCGCGCAGACCATCACCGGTATCGGCGCCTCCGGCGCGTGGTGGCCCATCGACCTGCACACCTTCTCCGCGTCCGCGCAGCAGCAGGCGGCGAACCTGCTGTTCACCGCCAGCGGCATCCAGCTGTCGACCTACCGGTACAACATCGGTGGCGGCGGCGTGGGCGTCAGCAACGCGAGCCGGGCGCCGCAGAGCCTGATGACGTCGGTCGGCACCTACGACTGGACCCGCGACCCGGGCGGTACCACCTTCCTCACCGACGCCGCGCAGGACGGCGTACCCACCATCGTCGGCTTCGTGAACAGCGCGCCGAACGCCCTGACCACCACCGGCAACAGCTGCGGCGGCTCGCTCGTCTCCGGCGACGAGTCGCAGTACGCCACCTACCTCGCCGACGTGGTAGCGCACTTCGCGTCGCTCGGCATCACCATCGCCGACGTGAGCCCGTTCAACGAGCCGGACAACAGCTTCAGCTCCTGCGGCCAGGAGGGCATGTCCGTCGGTACCGCGCAGCGCGCCACCATCGTGCGGGCGCTGGGCGCCACGCTGGCCGCGCGCGGACTGTCCACCGGCATCACCGCCGACGAGTCCAGCAACTCCAGCAACCTGCTCTCCGAGGTACCGTCGTGGCTCGGCGCCTCCGGCGTGGCGCAGTACGTCACGGCGATCGCGCACCACACCTACGACTGGCCGGGCGACAGCACCATGGCCAGCGTGCAGAGCCTGGGCCGGCGGTACGGCAGGCAGACCTGGGCCAGCGAGATCTGCTGCTACACCAGCCTGTCCGGCGGGTACGGCGCGCAGTACGACCCGACCATCGCCGGGGCGCTGCCGCTGGCCAACGCGGTGTTCCGGGACTTCGCGCTCACCGGCGACACCCAGTTCCACTGGTGGACCGCGCTGTCCAGCGCGATGGGCTGCTCGCCGGGCAGCAGCTCGACCTGCGCCACCACGGCCAACTCCGCGGGCTGGAACGACGGGCTCATCTACTACGACCCCAACTTCGCCAGCGACGGCAACCAGACCCTGTACCCGACCAAGCGGTTCTACGCGCTCGGCCAGTACAGCCGGTTCGTACGGCCCGGATCGGTGCGGTTCCCGGTGACCGGCGCGCCCAGCGGGGTGGACGTGCTGGCCACCGCCAACAACGGTGCCTGGACTCTGGTGGTGACCAACACGAACACCAGCGCGTCCAGCTTCGACGTGCACTTCAACGCGCTGAACACCATCAGCGCGAGCGCGGCGTACCGGACCAGCGCGACGGAGAACATCGCGTCCGTGGCACTGCCCACTGTGGCCAGTGGTACCGCCTCGCTGTCGCTGCCGGCGCAGAGCGTGAGCACGTACGTCTTCACCCAGAACGGGGGGACGGCGGTACGTAGCGGGGCCGCCACGTTCGTGGGTACCCAGTCGGGCAAGTGCCTCGACGTGACCGGCGGGTCCACCACCGACGGGACCGCGCTGGACCTCAACGCCTGTAGCGGTGCCAGCAACCAGCTGCTGACCTACACCGACGCGAGCGAGCTGCGGGTGTCCGGCAAGTGCCTGGACGCGTACCAGCAGGGCACCAGCAACGGCACCGTGGTCGACCTCTACACCTGCAACGGGGGTACCAACCAGAAGTGGACGCTGACCGACAGCGGTGAGATTCGCGGCGTGCAGTCGGGGTTGTGTGTCGACGCCTTCGGCCAGGGCACCGCGAACGGGACCGAGATCGACCTCTGGTCCTGCAACAGCGGCACCAACCAGCAGTGGTACCGCCCCTTCTGAAAAGGGCCCGCCGACTTTCTACAACGGTATTCACAATCCCAACACGAAGTCGTAACGTGACACCACCTTCGATGCTCCTTCCGTCCAGGAGGTGTCATGAGACGTCCCGTCCTACTACTGGCCGGCGCGCTGATAGCGGTGCTCCCCGCGGGCAGCGCCGCCGCCGTCGGTCCCGGCGCCGCCGTGCCCGCTGCCGTAGCCGCGGCGCCCGCACCCAGCGGCACCGCCCAGGTGTCACCGGTCGCCGCGCAGACCATCGAAAACATCGGGGTATCCGGTGCCTGGTGGGTCAACGACCTCGCCAACTTCGCCCCCTCGGTACAGCGGCGGGTGGCCCAGTTGCTGTTCAGCGACGACGGCCTCGCGCTCAGTTCGTACCGGTACAACATCGGCGGCGGCGGTGCCGGAGTGACCGACCCGGTACGCGCCCCGCAGACCTTCCGCACCGCGGGCGGGTACGACTGGTCGGCCGACCCGGGCGGCCAGACGTTCCTGCGCTACGCGGCCCGCTACGGCGTCAAGGACCTCATCGGCTTCGTCAACAGCGCACCCGGCGCGCTGACCACCAACGGGCAGGCATGTGGCGGCTCGCTGGTCGCCGGTGACGAGGCCGCATACGCGACCTACCTGACCGATATCGTCAACCATTTCGCGAAGTCCGGTATCAAGCTGGACTACCTGAGCCCGTTCAACGAGCCGGACAGCAGCTTCTCCGGCTGCGGCCAGGAGGGCATGTCGGTACCGGTCAGCCAGCGCGCCGCCATCGTGCAGGCGCTGGGCGCCAGCCTCGCCGCGCACGCCCCGGGTACCGGCATCATCGCCGACGAGTCCAGCCAGTTGGCCCAGTTCAACAACGAGGCGCCGCAGTGGCTGTCGCTCGGCACCGCCAGCCAGTACGCGAACCGGCTGGCGCACCACACCTACGACAACCCGGGCAACGCGGCGATGACCGCGACGATGAACGTGGGCCGCCGCTTCCACAAGCCCACCTGGGCCAGCGAGATCTGCTGCTTCGCCGGTATCGGCACGGGCTGGGGCCAGCAGTACGACCCGACCATCACGAGTGGTCTGGCCATGGCCGACATCATGTACAAGGACTTCGCCATCACCGGCGACACCGCGTTCCAGTGGTGGGTGGCGCTCGCGGCCGGCATCGGCTGCGACCCGGTGGCCAACCCGGGCTGCGAGACGCAGATCAACAGCACCGGCTGGAACGACGGGCTCATCTACTACGACCCTAGGTACGCGACCGACCACAACCAGTCGCTGTACCTCACCAAGCGGTACTACGCGATGGCGCAGTACAGCCGCTTCGTGCGCCCCGGCGCCGTGCGGTACCCGGTCACCGGTGCGCCGCCGGGCGTGCAGGCGCTCGCCTTCCAGCAGGATGGAGCGTGGACCCTCGTGGTCAACAATCTGAACACAGTGGACACTCCACTCTCCGTCCACCTCAACAGCGGCGCCGCGGTCCGCACCGCGACCGCGTACCGGACCAGCGCGACGCAGGACGTGGCCCGGGTGGGTGCGCCGAGCGTGGCCGGCGGTACGGTCGGTGACACGCTGCCGGCGCGCAGCATCACCACGTACGTGCTGCGGCAGGGCCGGGCCGGCGCGGCGAGCGCCATCACCGGCCCGCTGGTCAACCAGAACGCCGGGAAGTGCCTCACGCTGCCGGACGGCGCGGCGGCGGAGGGTGGCGCACTGACCATCTCGGCCTGCGCCGGTACCGCCGGGCAGGCGTGGACCTACACGCCCGCGGGCGAACTGCGCGTCAACGGTGACCGGTGCCTGGACACCACGGCGCAGAGCAGCGCCGACGGTACCCGCGCGGCGGTCTACCCGTGCACCGGGGACACCAGCCAGCAGTGGCTGACCCGGTCCGACGGTACGGTCATCGACCTCCAGTCCGGCAAGTGCCTGGACGACAGCGGCTGGGGTACCGGCGACGGTAACCCGGTGATCGTGTGGACCTGCGGCGGCGGCGCGAACCAGAGCTGGTACCGGTCATGAGGGCCCGGATCGCCTTCGCCACGCTCCTGGCCCTGCTGGTACCGGTCGGGCTGGCCGGCGCCGCCCAGGCCGCGGCGGTGACCGTCACCAACGGCACACAGTTCAGCGACACCGCGGGCAACCCGGTGCAGGCGCACGGGGCCGGCGTCATCCAGGTCGGCTCGGACTACTACTGGTTCGGCGAGAACCGCAACTCCGACGGCACCTTCAAGTACGTGTCCGTCTACAAGTCCAGCGACCTCAAGACGTGGACGTACGACAACAACGTGCTCACCCAGAGCTCGGCGAGCGAGCTGGCGGTGGCCAACATCGAGCGGCCCAAGGTGATCTACAACAGCAGCACCGGCCAGTACGTGATGTGGATGCACTGGGAGAACGGCTCGGACTACACCGAGGCCCGGGTCGCGGTCGCGGTGTCCTCCACAGTGGACGGTAACTACACCTACCAGGGCAGCTTCCGGCCGCTGGGCAACACGTCCCGGGACATGACCGTGTTCCGCGACGACGACGGCACCGCGTACCTCATCTCGGCCACCAACGCCAACGCGGACCTCGACGTGTACCAGCTGACGTCGGACTACCTCGGCGTGGACCACCTGGTACAGACGCTGTGGGCGGGCTCGTACCGCGAGGCGCCGGCGATGTTCAAGCGCAACGGGGTGTACTTCCTGATGACCTCGGCGGCCACCGGCTGGCTGCCGAACCAGCAGGAGTACGCCACCGCCACCAGCGTCGCCGGTACCTGGAGCAGCCTGGCGACCGTGGGCGACGGCACCGGGTACGCCTCGCAGACCGCGTACGTGCTGCCCGTCGCGGGCACCTCGACCACCACGTACCTGTACCTTGGCGACCGCTGGGCGGGTGCCTGGGGCGGCGCGGTGGACGACTCCAACTACGTCTGGCTGCCGCTCACCTTCCCGAGCACCACCAGCGTGTCGATGAGCTACGCCGGCCAGGTGTCGATCGACACCGCGACCGGCGCGGTGTCCGGTACCACCAGCGGGTACAACTCGCTGATCGCCCGGCACAGCGGCAAGTGCGCGGACGTGACGGGCGGGTCCACGGCCAACAGCGCGGCGGTCATCCAGTACACCTGCAGCGGCGCCACCAACCAGCAGTGGCGGCTGCAGAACCTGAACAACGGGTACTACCAGATCGTGGCGCGGCACAGCGAGAAGTGCATGGACGTCACGGGCGCGTCGACCACCGCCGGCACCGCCGTCATCCAGTACACCTGCGGCAGCGGTACCAACCAGCAGTGGCAGTTGAACAGCCTGGGCAGCGGGTACTACAGCATCGTGTCGCGCAACAGCGGGATGTGCCTGGACGTGACCAGCGCGTCCACCGCCGACCACGCCGCGGTCATCCAGTACACGTGCAGTGGAGCGACCAACCAGCAGTGGTCGCTACCCGCCGTTTAACACTTATCATAAGTACTAGCGGATCAGCGGTCCCCCGGACGGTCAAGCAAAGCCGTCCGGGGGACGGCCTGTCCGTACGCGCACGAGTGCGTACAGTGTGTTGCGTTGCGGCGGGGGTGGGGATGGTGAAGCGGACGTCCCGGGACATCCGGGTGGCAAACCGGTTCGAGGTGCTGCGGCACATCATCGCGGGCGGCACGGTGGCGCGGCAGGAGATCGCCGTGGAGACCGGCCTGAGTCTCGCGACAGTCTCGAACCTCGTCAGCGAGCTGCTCGAAGCCGGGCTGCTGGAGGAGGTCGGGTTCCAGGACTCGGGCGGGGGCCGGCCGCGCGGCCTGGTCGCCGTGCACCGGGCCGGCGGCGTGCTCGCCGGCGTGGACGTGGCCGAGACATACGTGCACGTCGAGCTGTTCGACACGGGTCTGAACGTGCTCGCCAGCGTGGAGGAGCCGCTGCACCCGGAGGAGAACCGGCCGGACCAGGTGGTCCGGCACATCGCCTCCAGCCTGCGGGCCGCGGTGCGCCAGGCCGGCGTGGACTACGGCCGCACCCTCGGCGTGGGCGTGAGCGTGCCGGGCCAGGTGGACCGGGACGGCGGCGTGTCGGTCTTCGCGCCCAACTGGGCCTGGCACGACGTACCGCTGCGCGACCAGCTGACCCGC
Source organism: Rugosimonospora sp. (assembly GCA_035278125.1). Classification (GTDB taxonomy): domain Bacteria; phylum Actinomycetota; class Actinomycetes; order Mycobacteriales; family Micromonosporaceae; genus DATEJJ01. The sequence goes on along the minus strand of DATEJJ010001149.1, from coordinate 6,657 downwards.
GAACTGCACCTGCCGCTGTACCTGGACAACCCGCTGCGCGCCAGCGTGGTGGCGGAGCTGTGGTTCGGCGCCGGGCGCGGGCACGACGATGTCGCGGTGCTGACCCTGGGCACCGGCGTCGGCGCCGGGCTGGCCTTCCACGGCACGCTGTACCGGGGCGCCACTAACAGCGCGGGGGAGTGGGGCCACACCACGCTCGTCATGGACGGCCGGCTGTGCCGCTGCGGCAGCCGCGGCTGCGTCGAGGCGTACGTGGGCGCGCCCGGGATCATGGCACAGCTGCGGGACATCGCGCCGGACAGCCCGATGCTGGACCCCGCCGACCAGACGGCCACCATCGACGCGCTGGCCCGCGCCTGCGAGGCGGGCGACCCGGTCGCCAGCGCCGTGGTGGCGGAGACCGCGCGGTACCTCGCGGTGGCCATCGCCGACCTGATCAACCTGGCCAACCCGGAGGTCATCGTGCTCAGCAGCTGGGTGGCCGCGCGGCTGGGCGAGCCGCTGCTGGCCCGCGCCCGGGCACTGCTCGGCCGGCACGCGCTGAGCCGCCCGCTGGCCCGCACCGAGATCACGCTGTGCCAGATCGAGGGCAACCCGGTGAGCCTGGGCGCGGCCACGTTCGCGCTGGAGGGCTACCTCGCCGCGATCGGCACCGGCCCGACCCGCACGGTGGTCGCGGCGCCGAGCCGCTGAACCCCGCCGGGGGCGGTACCGGCGCCGATCACGGCCCCGAGCCGCTGACCCGCCAGTCAGGAGCCCGGGGCCTGGCGCACCACGGCCATGCCTCCGGCCGGTACCCGTACCCGCGGGCCGGGCACCTGCGTCCCGCCGGACAGGATGTCACCAGGCAGCGCGATGTCCACATCGGACTCGCCGTCGTTGGCGAGGAACACGTACCGGCGGCCGTCCGCGTGCCGCCGGGCCACCACCTCGACCCCGGCGGGTACCTCCGCCACCGGCGGGCGTACCCCGGCCGCGTCGGCCAACCGTCCCAACAGGACGGTCAGCGAGTCACCGGCCGGGTGCGTGGTCAGGTAGTAGGCGGTGCCGGTACCGAAGCTGTTGCGGGTCAGCGCGGCACCCCCGGCCAGCGGGCCGCCGGCGTACCGCACCAGAGTCTCCGCGGTGGTCACAGTGGACAGTTCCGTCCACAGTCGACCGCTGCCGCCGTCGTCCAGGGCCACGGTCCCGCCCTCGGGCAGCGGGTAGTGCTCCTCCACCCGGATACCGAGCAGGTCCCGCCACGCACCCGGGTACCCGCCCAGGCGTACCCGGTCCTGCTCGTCCACGATGCCGCTGAACGGCCCCACCACCGCGGTACCGCCGTTCTCGACGTACCGGGCCAGCGCCGCCGCACCGGCGTCGGTGACCAGGTACAGCGCGGGTACCAGCACCAGCGGGTACCGGTCGTACCCGGCCTCGGGGTGGACGAAGTCGCAGGTGATCCCGTTCGCGCGCAGGGCGGCGTGCCAGGCGGCGGTGACCGCCAGCGGGTCGAGGTCGACGCTGGGCAGGTTGGGGTGCTGCTGCGCCCAGACGCTCGACCAGTCCAGCACGATCGCCGCGTCCGCGACCACGTCGCTGCCCTGTACCTCGGTCAGCTGCGCCAGCTCGTCGCCGAGCGCCTGCACCTCGCGCCACACCTTGGTGTCGGTACCGCCGTGCGGCACCATGCCGGAGTGCCACTTCTCCGCGCCCGCGCGGGAGGCGCGCCACTGGAAGTAGAGCACCGCGTCCGCACCGCGGGCCACGTGCGCGAGCGAGTCGCGGCGCAGCTGCCCCGGCGGCTTGGCCAGGTTGCGCGGCTGCCAGCTCACCGCGCTGGTGGAGTGCTCCATCAGCACCCACGGGCCGCCGCCGGCCAGCGAGCGGGCCAGGTCGGCGGTCAGCGCGAGGCCGGCGTGCGGGTCGGCGTCGGTACCGATGAGGTAGTGGTCCATGGAGATGACGTCCAGCTCCCGGGCCAGCTCCCAGTAGTCGACGTCGTACAGACCGCCGAGGAAGTTCGTGGTGACCGGGGTACCGGGGGACAGCCGGCGCAGCACCTCGCGCTCGGTACGCAGGCAGGCCAGCAGCTCGGCCGAGGAGAACCGGTAGAAGTCGAGCTGGTGCCCCGGGTTCGGGAAGCTGGGCATGTCCCGGGGCGGGATCACCTGGTCCCAGCCGGTGTAGTGCTGCGACCAGAACGCGGTACCCCAGGCTTCGTTGAGCGCGTCCAGGTCGCCGTACCGCTCGCGCAGCCAGTCCCGGAACGCGCGTGCCGAGGTGTCGCACCAGCACCGGGAGACATGGCAACCGTACTCGTTGTTGATGTGCCACATCGCCAGCGCCGGGTGGCCCGCGTACCGGCTAGCCAGGTGGCTGACCAGCGCGGCGGTCGCGTCCCGGTACGCCGGCGAGCTGGGGCAGTAGGTCTGCCGGCTGCCGTGCCACAGCGTCCGGCCGTCCCGTGTCACCGGGAGCGACTCGGGGTGCGCGGTGCTGAACCAGGGCGGCGGGGACGCGGTCGCGGTGGCCAGGTCGACCGCGATGCCGTGGGCGGCCATCAGGTCCAGCACCCGGTCCAGCCAGCCGAACTCGTACCGGCCCGGTGCGGGCTCCAGCAGCGCCCAGCCGAACACGCCGACGGTCACCAGGTTCACCCCGGCGAGCTTCATCAGCTCGGCGTCGGCGCGCCAGGTGTCCTCGGGCCACTGTTCGGGGGTGTAGTCGCCGCCGTAGGCGAAGCCGCGAACGGCCGGGATGAGCGATGCCATGAGTGCAGATGGTCGGTGTCCGGGGGCGGCGAGTCAACCGGCCGCACGGAGTTTTTCTTGGTCCTTGACGAAGGGGTATCCGAAGCCTAGAGTACGCCTCACTTCACGACTGAACACCCCCGTACCTCCGGATCGCACGAAGACCCCGGAGCCGGCGGCACGCTCCCCGCCGCCGACCGTCCACATACGACGCTCAGCGAGGCTGGCGCCTGTCCACCGGCGCCGCGGTCCTCGCCGGGAGTGGTCGTGCGTCCCGATGAAGGAGTGAGATCTACCATGGCGACATTTCCGAGTGGTGGTGGCCTGAGCCGCCGCCGCCTGCTCCAGTTGACCGGCGGTGCGGCGACCGCCGGCGCGCTCGCCGCGTGCGGCTCCAACACCGGCCGCAGCAGCGGCTCGTCCTCCGGCAAGGTGGCGCTCTCGCAGTGGTACCACCTGTACGGAGAGACAGGTACCCAGCAGGCCGCGATGCGGTACGCGAAGGAGTACACGAAGGCCGACGTCACCGTCCAGTGGACGCCGGGTGACTACGACTCGAAGATCTCCAGCGGCCTGCTCGCCAACTCCGGCCCGGACGTCTTCGAGTGGCACTTCAACTACCAGCTGGCCAAGTCCGGCCAGGTCGTACCGCTGGACGACATCATCGCCGACGCGAAGAGCGACTTCAGCCAGGTGGACCTCGCGGCCAACTCGCTGGACGGCAAGGTCTACGGCATCCGCATGATCGACGACCCGCAGCTGTTCTTCTACCGCAAGAGCATGTTCGACAAGGCGAAGCTCCAGCCACCCACCACTGTGGACGAACTGCTGGAGTGCGCCAAGGCGCTGACCACCAAGGACGTCAAGGGCCTGTTCCTGGGCAACGACAACGGGGTGGACTGGGCCAACGGCCAGCTCATCGCGATGAGCGGCCAGACCTACCTCACCGCCGACAACAAGGTGGCCTTCGACACCACGGCCACCACCGACGCGCTGCTGAAGCTCCGCGCACTGGCCAACAGCAAGACGCTGCTGTCCGGCGCGCCGCAGGACTGGTGGGACCCGTCCGCGTTCAACCAGGGCCTGTGCGCCATCAACCGGCAGGGCCTGTGGGCGCTGCCCGCCATGCTCAAGGCGTTCCCGGACGACGTCGGCGCGTTCGCGAACCCGGCCGCCGGCCCCACCGGCAAGCAGGCCATCTACGTGGGTGGCTGGACCACGTTCGTCAACGCCAAGTCGAAGAACGTCGACGCGGCCAAGCAGTTCGTCAAGTGGCTGTGGCTGGACAACAAGGCCGACGAGCTGGACTGGGCGCTGAGCTACGGCTTCCACATCCCGCCGCGGCAGAGCCTGGACGCGCAGGCGACCAAGCTGCAGAGCGGCGTGGCCGCCGACGTCGTGGCCATGAGCAAGCAGTACGGCTGGGGCGACAACCCCGCGTGGACGCAGGCGATGGGTGCGGCCTTCACCGACATGTGCAGCAGCGTCATCCTGAAGAACGGCGACCCGAAGGCCGCCCTGGCCACCTGCGTCGGGAAGGTGAAAACCGAACTCCAGAAGCTGTTCGGTTAGCCGCCCGATGAGTAGCCCTGGCGTCGCAGCGTCGCCCGCCGGCACCGGCCGTCCGGCCGGGCATGCCGCCACAGGTGCTTCGGCGCCGGACCGGGTCAACCCGGTCCGGCGCCGCTCGCGCTGGCGTACCACCGCGGCCTTCTGGATGTTCGTCGGTCCGTTCGGGATCGGCATGCTGATTTTCGTGTACGTGCCCATCCTGTGGAGCGCGGCGCTCAGCTTCTTCGAGGCGCAGGACACGGTCACCCCGACCAAGTTCGTCGGGCTGGAGAACTTCCGGCTGATGCTCGACGATCCCACGTTCCGCGGCAGCCTCGTGACGTTCACGGTGTTCGCGGCGCTGGTCGTCCCGCTGACCTACGTGCTGGCGCTGGCGCTGGCGCTGGTGGTGCACCGGCTGCGCTTCGCCCGCGCGTTCTTCCGGTCCGTCTTCTTCATCCCGACCGCCTGCTCGTACGTGGTCGCCTCGCTCATCTGGCGCATGTCCATCTTCAGCGGCGTGCGGTTCGGCCTGGCCAACCAGATCCTGAGCCTGTTCGGGGTGGACAACATCTCCTGGCTCATCACGCCGAGCCCGCCGTGGTACTGGATCCCCCTGGTGACCGTGCGGCTGTGGCTGCAACTCGGTTTCTACATGATCCTGTTCCTGGCCGCGCTGCAGGCGATACCGCGGGAGCTGTACGAGGCGGCCTATGTGGACGGTGCCGCGCCGGGCTGGCAGACCTTCCGGCACATCACGCTGCCGCAGCTGCGCGCCACCTCGGTCGCGGTGCTGCTGCTGTGCATCATCGCGGCGTACCAGGCGTTCGACGAGTTCTACAACATCATGCCGCAGCAGGCCGGCCTGGCCCGCCCGCCGCTGCTGGTGCTGTACCGGATCGCCCTGGGCAACCAGCAGGACTACGGCCGGGGCAGTGCCGGCGCGATGATCCTCGCCGCGATCATCATGCTGGTGACGCTGTTGCAGGGCAAGCTGTTCGGCTTCGGCAAGCCGGCAGAGTGAGGGCGGGACGATGCGAACCTCGAAGCTGACCGTCGGCGCGTACTTCGCCGCGTCGGTGGCCGCGATCCTCTTCCTGATCCCGTTCTACCTGCTGGTCCGAAATGGACTGTCCAGCGACGCGGACATCACCGCGCCGGGGTGGACGTTCTTCCCGTCCACCCTGCACTGGAGCAACGTCACCGAGCTGTTCAACGACCCGGGCGTACCGTTCCTGCACAGCCTGTTCGTGTCGCTGGAGGTGGCGGTACTGCAGACACTGGGTACCCTGCTGGTCTGCTCGATGGCCGGGTACGGGCTGGCCCGGATCCCGTTCCGCCACGCCAACAAGGTGTTCTACGCGATCCTGCTCACGCTGATGATCCCGAGCGCCATCACGTTCGTGCCGAGCTTCGTGCTCGTCTCGTCGCTGGGCTGGGTCTCCTCGCTGCGCGGCCTGATCATCCCGGGCCTGTTCAGCGGGTTCACCACGTTCCTGTTCCGCCAGTACTACCTCAACTTCCCGCGGGAGCTGGAGGAGGCGGGCCGGGTGGACGGGCTGAGCTACTGGGGCTCGTACTGGCGGGTGGTGGTACCCAACTCGCTGCACTTCGTCGCGGCGATCGCGGTGATCACGTTCATCGGCGGCTGGAACTCGTTCCTCTGGCCGCTGGTCATCGGGCAGGACGGGAACTCCTGGACGGTACAGGTCGCCCTTTCGTCGTTCCTGACTGCGCAGACGGTCAACCTGCACGAGCTGTTCATCGCGTCGGCCATCGCGATCCTGCCGCTGGTCCTGGTATTCCTGTTCCTGCAACGGTGGCTGGTACAGGGGGTCACCCAGACCGGCATCAAGGGCTGAGGGCGGGCGCCCGGATCGCGATACTGCACCGCGAGAAAGGGCGCCCTCCGCCCCGGTGGTGTTACAGCCGGCTGGGGGGTTGTGCAGGGCCCGCGAATACCCGGTGAGCGGCTGCCCCCCGGTGAGTGGGCCGCTACTGTGCCCCGCATGCGACACCTAGCCACCCTGCTGGCCGCGCTGGTCATCGCCCCGGCGGCCTGGATCCTGATGGCGTTCGGGCAGGACTCGACCGCACAGGCGGTGGACCGGGTGGGCCGGGACGGGACGCTCCACACTGGAGAGTTCGTACGGCCGCTGATCGTACTGGCGGTGGCGGGGTTGCTGCTGGGACTGCTGGGTACGCTGCGCTTCTCCCCGCTCGGTGCGGTGGTGACCGGCGTGGTCTACGCCGGGATGTACGCCCTCCTGCTGGTCGCACCGGTGGGCCAGTTGAGCATGCTGGGGCACCGGGTGCGCGTGGCCGGTTGGCAGGCGGACCTGAGCACGCCGGTCCGTACCGGCACCGCCCT
>DATEJJ010001148.1:0-2782 GCA_035278125.1 Rugosimonospora sp. | reverse complement strand
TCAGTTACGGACCGCGAGCTCAGCCTGAGCGCGAATCGCCTTACCTGCATGCAGTGTGGGGCTATATGCGTCGGCAGCCAGCGCGTGCAGAATGGGCGGGCAGGCGCATGTTCTCATCGTCACTCGGCGGAGTGACTGCCGATGCGGCCAACCTCCGGCTCATCCTTGGCTGACCCGGGCGGTAAGCAAAGCCGCAGGAGACCGCGCTCAACGCGGCAGATCCGGGTGGCGGTCGGCGCGGCAAGGGCGTCCGAGCGGGCCCGGAGATTAGAAGTGAGGCGCTATCAACTTGTCCGGTCGCTCGACGGGTGGGACTGCGGCGCATCGGCGCTGGCCTACATTTGGATGCGCTCGTTCCGCGGGTCATATATCGGGCGCAGGGACACGGTGGCCGGATAGACCGCGTCCCCGATCTGTACCGTCCACTCGCCGGCGTCCAGGTAGGCCTGATCGATGGGCTCGTCTGCATCGATCATCGCCAGTCCGACCGCGCCGCCTAGGGTGAACCCGTAGGACGCGGAGCGGATGTAGCCGACGGGCCTGCCGTCGCGGCGGACGACCTCGGCGTGGAACATGAGCGGCTCGGGATCGGTCACCAGCACCTGTACCAGCCGCCGCGTCAGCGGCCCGCGCGCCTTCTGGGCGAGTACCGCGTCGCGGCCGATGAAGCCGCCCGGCTTGTTGAGCGCGACTGCGAAGCCGAGGCCGACCTCGAGCACGGTGTCGGTGTTGTCGATGTCGTGGCCGTAGTCGCGGTAGCCCTTCTCCATCCGCAGGCTGCCGAGGGCCTTGAGGCCGGCGTGGCGCATCCCCACCGCCCGCCCGGCCGCCACCAGCCGGTCGTACACATGCACCGCCTGCTCCGCCGGGATGTACAGCTCGTACCCCAGCTCGCCTAGGTAGGTGATCCGGATGCAGAGCACCCGGGCGAACCCGATGTCGATCTCCGCGGCCGCGCGGAACGGGAACGCCGCGTTGGACACGTCCGCGGAGGTCACCGCGGCAAGCAGCTCCCGCGACCGAGGGCCCTGAATGTTGATTTGCGCGTAGCCCGACGTCACGTCCGTGACGAAGGCGTGGGCGTCGCCGATGTGGCGGCGCAGCCAGGTTTCCGCGTGCCGGTGGGCGGTGTCGGAGGCGACGACCCAGAACCGGTCGCCGGCCAGCTTGGTCACCGTGAGGTCGGCCTCCAGCGTGCCGACGGGGTTGAGCCACTGGGTGTAGGTGATCCGGCCGGGCTGGCCGTCGACCCGGTTGGCGGAGACCCGCTCCAGCACCCGCCCGGCGTCGCGGCCCTGCACATGGAACTTGGCCATGAAGGCCATGTCCATCAAGATCACGCCGGTGCGCGCGGCGTGGTGCTCGGCCTCCCAGTAGCCGAACCAGTCCGGCCGCCCCCAGGACAGCGGGCCTGCCTCCGGTTCGGCGCCCCCGGGGGCGTACCAGTCGGCGCCTTCCCAGCCGCTGACGTCTCTGAAGTACGCCCGCTGCGCCACCAGCCGCTCGTGGACCGGTGACACCTTCGCGCCGCGGGCCGTCCGCACCGGCCGGCCCGGGTAGTGGGTCTGGTACACCAGGCCCAGCGACTCGACCGTGCGGGTCGCCCGGTACTCAGGGTTAGCCTGGTAGCGGTGCAGCCGGTCGATGTTGATGCCGGTCACATCGATGTCAGGACGGCCGTCAGCGATCCACTGCGCGACCACCCGGCCGACCCCGCCGCCGGTCAGGATGCCGATCGAGTTCAGCCCGGCGGCGACGAAGTAGTTCTTCAGCTCTGGCGCCTCACCGACGATCGGCTGCAGGTCGGGGGTGAAGCTTTCCGGGCCGCAGAACAGCTTCTTGATTCCGGTCTGCTCGACCACCGGCACCCGGGAGATGGTGCGCTCCAGGTACGGCGCCATCCGGTCCCAGTCGGGGATGATCTCACCGAACGAGAAGCCCGCCGGGACACCGGCTACCTGCCACGGCGCGCAGACCGGCTCGAACAGGCCAAGCATCAGTCCGCCGCCCTCCTCCCGGTAATAGCCGTAGTTGGCGGGGTCCTCCAGCACCGGCCAGCTGCCGTCCACCCCCTCGATCGGCTCGGTCAGCAGGTAGTAGTGCTCGGCGGCCTGCAGCGGGATGGTCACCCCGGCCAGCTCGCCGAGTTCCCGCGCCCACATGCCGGCGCAGTTGACAACGTACTCGGCCTCGACGTCGCCGTGCGGGGTCCGGACCCCGGTGACAGCACCGCTGTGGCAGAGGAAGCCAGTGACAGCGACGCCCTCGATGATCCGGGCGCCCTTCATCCGGGCGCCCCTGGCCAGCGACATGGTCACGTCGACCGGGTTGACCCTGCCGTCGGCCGGGATGTAGAAGGCGGCCAGCACGTCGTCGACCCGGGCCAGCGGGAACAGGGCGGCGACCTCGCCCGGCGAGATCTCGTGCACCTCCACGCCGCACAGCCGGTTGAACGCCGCAACCCGCCGGTACTCCTCCAGCCGACCCCGCTCGATGGCGAGTTCGATCAGTCCGCACTGCTTCAGGCCGGTCGCGAGGCCAGTCTCCGCTTCCAGCCGGGAGTACAGGTCCCAGGTGTACTTCCGCAGCTCGGTCGACGTCTGCGAGGTCGAGCCGAAGGTGGCCATCAGCCCGGCCGCGTGCCAGGTGGTGCCCGAGGTCAGCCGGTCGCGCTCCAGCAGCAGCACCTCGCCGAACCCCAGGTGCGCGAGGTGGTAGGCGACCGAGGTGCCGATGATGCCACCCCCGATGACAACGACACGGGCACGGTCAGGAAGGGCAA
>DATEJJ010001147.1:0-5661 GCA_035278125.1 Rugosimonospora sp. | reverse complement strand
CCTGCTGGACGCGGTACCCAGCGGCGCGCACCGGGCCGCGCTGGAGGCGTGCGCGCAGGTACGGGTCACCACCGAGCCGCTGCTGGCCACGCTGCTCGGGGTACCGGACGCGCGGGAGCTGTTCGACTGGCTGCGCGGGCTGTCGGTGATGGAGTCCGGCCCGCGCGGCCTGTACCCGCACGACCTGGTGCGCGACGCCCTCGGCGCGGAGCTGCGCTGGCGCCACCCGGACCGGTACGCGGAGATCCACCGCCGCGCCGGCGGCTACTACCAGCAGCAGTTCACCGGCGCCGACCCGGCCGCGCAGCAGTCCGTGCTGTCGGACTTCGCCTACCTGCACCGGGACAGCGAGGTGCTGGGCCCGTTCCTGAACGCGCTGTCCCCGACCTCGGCGGACCTCGGTGACCTGGCCGTGCTGCCGGCCCGGGAGGCGGACCTGCCGGCCGTACGCGAGCTGGTCGCGCGGTACGAGGGCGGCGAGGCGGCGGCCATCCTCGACCACTGGCTGGGGTACGCGCCGCAGGCGCTGGCGGTGGCCCGGACCAGCGCCGGCCAGGTGGCCGGGTGCTGCCTGGTGCTCACCCTGGACGCCACCGTGGACGCCGGCCCCGACCCCGCGGTCCGGCAGGCCCTGGCCCACCTGCGCCGGCACGCGCCCCTGCGCGACCAGGAGCGCGCCTCGATGGTCCGGTTCTGGCTGTCCACGCGGGACTACCAGGGCGTCTCGCCGGTGGCCACGCTGATCACGCTGTACCTGGTGCGGCACTACCTGACGACGCCCGACCTCGCGGTGAGCCTCCAGTCGTACGCCGAACCCGAGCAGTGGGCCGAGGTCTGCCAGTACGCCGACTTCGTCCGGGTAGCCGACGCCGACTTCACCGTGGGCGGCCACCGGTACGGGGTCTACGCGCACGACTGGCGGGCGGTACCGCCGCTGCGCTGGCTGGGCGTACTCGGCGCGCGGGAGACCGCGGAGCAGCCGCTCGCCGTGGCGGGCGCGCAGCCGGCCGAGGTACCCCGGGTGCTCGACTTCGACGAGTTCGGCCAGGCGGTACGCGCGGCCCTGCCCGACATCGGCCGGCCGGACCGGCTGCGTACCTCGCCGCTGGTGCGCTCCCGGCTGGTCATCGCGCGGCTGCGGGACGCCTCCGGCCCGGCGCGTACCCCGACCGGGCAGGTGGTGCAGGAGTTGCTGCGCGAGGCGGTGGCCACGGTCGAGGCGTCGGCCCGGGACCGGCGCGGGTACCGGGCGCTGCACCACACGTACCTGCAGCCGGCCGGCAGCCAGCAGGCCGCGGCCGAGCTGCTGGACCTGCCGATGAGCACGTTCCGCCGGCACCTGGCGGCCGGTGTGGAGCGGGTCACCGAGATCCTCTGGGAGCGCGAGCTGAGTTAGCCCCGGGGTACCCGGTGCTCGTCCAGGTACGCCTCCAGGTGCTCGGGCGGGGCCGGGCGGCTGAGCACGTAGCCCTGCCCGTACCGGCAGCCCGCCGCGCCGGCCACCGCGACGTCCGACTCCGACTCCAGGGCCTGCGCGATCACCTCCAGGCCGATGTGCCGGCCCAGCTTCACCACCACGTCCACGATCGCGGTGGCGCCGGTCCGCGCGGCGGGCTCGCCGAAGATCTGCCGATCGATCTTGATCAGGTCCAGCGGGAGCACCCGCAGCTGGCTGAGCGAGGTGGAGCCGGTGCCGAAGTGGTCCACCGCGGTACGCACGCCCAGCTCCTGCAGCTGACCCAGGTGCTCGACCAGGGCGGGTAGCTGCGCGGCCGCGGTGATCCCGGGCTCGGCCACCTCGATCACCAGCCGCGCCGCCGGCACCAGGTGGGCCTCCAGGCTGGTGCTGACCGCCGCGACGAACGCCGGGGTGGCGAGGGTACCGGCGCCCACGTTGACGGAGACCCAGATGGCGCGCCCGTCGCGGTCCCAGATGGACAGTTGCCGGCAGGTCCAGTGCAGTACCCACTGGGTGATCTCGTCCAGCAGCCCCAGGTCCTCGGCGACCGGGATGAACTCGGCCGGCGGCACCGGGCCCAGCCGCGGGTGCCGCCAGCGCAGCAGCGCCTCGGCGCCCACCGGCCGGCCGCTGGCCAGCTCCACCACCGGCTGGTACGCCAGGTCCAGCTCACCCCGGCCGATCGCGCCGGGCAGCTCCTGCTCGATGTCCAGCCGCTGGCGCAGCTGTGCCTGGGTGGACTCGTCGTACCACTCCACCGCCCGGCCGCCCTTGCGCCCGCGGGTACTGTGCAGGGCCAGCTCGGCCCGGCGCAGTGCCTCGTCCAGGTCCCCGCCGTCGGTCAGGTCGGACAGGCCGGCGCTGGCCGGCAGGTGCGCCACGGCACCCGGCACCGGGTACGGCTCGGTCAGCACGGTCAGCAGCCGGGTGGCCAGCAGGTGCGCCTGTACCGCCCCGGCCTCGGTCAGCACCGCGAAGGTGGCCGCGTCCAGCCGGGCCGCGGTGTCGGTGTACGCGATCTCCCCGCGCAGCCGCCGCGCCGCCTCGACCAGGGCCGCGTCCCCCACGTCGTGGCCGCGCACGTTGTTGACCGCGGCCACGCCCAGCCCGACCAGGATCAGCGCGCGGTACTCGCCGCGCTGCACCGCGCTGCGCAGCCCGTGCCGGTTGGCCAGCCCGGTCAGCGCGTCGGTGGCGGCGCCGCGGCGCAGCGCCCGTTCCAGCTCGCGGTGCCGGCTCACGTCGCGGATGTGCACGACGAGGGACCCGCCGTGCGTGCCCGAACTGCCCTGGGTCACGCTCCACTCGGTGTCCCGCCAGGCGCCGAAGCCGTCCCGCATGCGCGCGTCGACGAGGCCCACCTGCCCCGCGCCCGGCGGGGCGGCGAGTTCGGTGAGGCTGGCCGCCACCTGGTCCACGTCCCGCGGGTCGAGCAGGGTCAGCACCGGCCGGCCGAGGACGTCCTGGTCGGACAGGCCGAACTGGCGGGCCGCCGCCGAGGACTGCCAGCGCACCAGGAACCCGGAGTCCAGCACCATGGTCACGTCCCGGGAGCCGGCGACCAGCGACCGCAGGTGCGCGTCCTGGCCGGCCACGGCCGCCGCGTACCGGCGGGCACGCGCCGCCACGGCCCACTCCCGCGCGGCCACCACGCCCATCCCGGCCACGCCCAGCTCCAGCGACACCGGGTCGAAGCTCCGCCGCTGCACCAGGTGGTAGGCGGCCACCACGCCCGCGGCCACCAGAGGCAGACCCACCAGCGGGTACGCCGTACGCGCCGTCCCCGCCGGCACCGGCCGGTCGAACCGGCGTACCCCGTCCCAGAGCAGCACCGGCGCGGTGGCCAGCGCGGCACCGGCGAGCAGCGTCCACCCCCGGTACGCGAAGTAGTCCAGAGCCAGGGTCAGCCCGGTGAGCCCGCCGATGGACAGCGCCGCCCCCGCCGCCGCCCGCGCCGCCCCCGGCCGCGCCCCGCCCTCCCGGAACCCGGAGACCAGCACGGCGGCCACCGCGATGCTGGCCAGCAGCCCGGCCGTGAGCCCGGCACCGCGTACCCCGGCCGGGTCGAACAGCAGGCCCCACAGCACGAAGAACAGGCAGATGCCGATGGTGGCGCCGTCCAGGCACTGGCGTACCCGCTGCATCACCGCCGCACCGCCGTCGGCCCCCTGCACCCCGACGAGGTACCCGCCGACGCAGAAGAACAGCGAGATCAGCGCCACCTCGGCGGGCAGCGGTACCCCAGCCAGCCGTGCCACCGGGGCGATCCGTTCGGCCAGGCCCGCGCCCAGCGTGCCGAGCGCCACCAGGCCCAGCCCGGCCACCAGGCAGCACACCTGCCGCTGCGGCCGGCGGGCGCGACCGTACCGGACCAGCCGGGTCAGGAACAGCGCGTGGGTGAGCAGGGCGGCGGCCACGGCCCCGGGTACCGCCGGCACGGCACCGGCCACGCCCAGCAGGAGCAGCGCGCCGGCAGCGGCCAGGACGGCGGTGCCGGTATGCGCGCGGACCATGCGCCGGACTCCGGGCGTGAGGGGTGGCGAGACCGCACAAGGTTACGCGATGTCGCCACCCCGGTCACGCACAGGTTGTGCGAGTTCCACTCGTGTCGTTCGGTCCCCGCGCCGCTACGCCCGGCAGGGGTTCGCGGGCAGGTTCTGGTGGAAGTCGTTGAGCAGGACCTGGGTGGTACCGCCGCCACCGAAGACCAGATAGGTCTGCGGCAGCAGGGTGCCGTACTGGTTCTGCCGGCCGAAGTCGGCGCGGCTGAGCCCGGGTACGTCGTTGCCGATCAGCCACCGGCAGCCGGGGCGGTCCCCGGTGCTGGAGAAGAACGGGTAGAACGCGGCCGGCGGGCCGTCGTCGGTGGGCGGCACGATGGTGCAGCCGGTACCGGTGGTCCGGTCGCACACGCCACCCTGGTCGGGCGCCTCGATCCGCGGCGTGTCCGTCTCGAACGCCGTGCGGGCGTAGTCGGTCCGGAACCCCGGCCCGGTGCGCGGGCTGGTGAACAGCACCGGCGTCGGGTGCAGCCGGGTGTTGCCGTCCGGCCAGTCCTTGAGGTACGAGGTGCCGTCGAAGCCCGGAGCGTTGCTACCGAGGCAGCCGTCCACCCGCACCAGCGTGGACTGGGCCGCGGTGAAGCAGCCCGTGTCGTCGGCGTCGGCCGGTTCCTGGCCACCGGGCGGCCCCTCCAGACCGGTGCAGGTACCGGTGGCGGTGTCGACCTTGGTGCAGAAGTCGAAGTGGCCGATCTCGTCGGAGAACGCCACGTTGTACGAGTGCGCCGCCCACGGCACCCGGGTGGCCGGCGACGAGGTCGCGTACATCGGGTGGAAGTCGTACGGCAGCATGGTGCAGCCGCTGGTGGGCGCGTACTGGATCTGCCCGAAGCCGTTGCCGGCCGAGGCGGTCATCGAGCCGGACCGGTGCGTGCTCAGGTCGTCGAGCTGTACCCGCACCCCCTGCGCGGTGTCGTGGATGTTGACCCGCACATCGTCGCCCTGCCGCATGAACAGCACCTTCGCCGGGTCCGGCCGGCCCGAGGCGACGGCGTCGAACTGCAGCGGGTTGGGCGGGCCCTGCGGCCGGCCGTTGTACGTCACGTACGCGAAGTTGACGTACTCGGTGCCGCCTAGGATCTGGTTGCGGCACGCCGGGTTCAGCACGGTCCCCGCGACCGGGTCCTCGCTGAGGCTGTCGATGGTCAGCGCGGCGCACCAGGAGCGGGCGTCGCAGCTGAACCCGTCGAACTGCTGCACGTACCCGGGCGGGTAGAACTGCAACTCCATGAAGGCGGTACCGGCGTGGCGGGCCAGCGGGGTGATGTTGGTGTCGCTGTCCGGGGTACAGGTCCGCACCTGCTCCGGGTACGACTGGGTGTCGCACAGGGCCATGCCGAACCAGAACGTGGGCCGCAGCATGAAGTTGTACGACCGCCCCGGCACCGGTACCGGCGGCGGGTCCTTCGGCAGCGTCAGCTGGTACTGCATGGCGTTCCCGGCACCGGCCCGGTCGGAGTAGAACAGCAGCGACGGCTCGTCGTGCCCGACGTACGCGCCGTTGAAGGCGGCGTCGTAGTCCTCCACCTCCGCGCACATCAGCCGGGAGGTGTTCTGGCAGCTCGGCCTGGCGGCGCCGGCCGCGGCCGGCGGTGCGGCGGTGGCCGGCGGTGCGGCCATGGCCAGCAGTAGCGCCGCGAC
>DATEJJ010001146.1:0-9761 GCA_035278125.1 Rugosimonospora sp. | reverse complement strand
TCCACGCCGTGCTCGTGCAGGGCCGTGGCCGAGGCGGTGGAGGGTGCGAGGGTACGGTCGGCCGCGTTGTGGATGCCGCGCAGCCAGCGCCAGGCCGCTGCCTCGCCGAGCGTGTTCACCCGCAGCATGGCGGCGGCACGGCGGCCGTACACGCCGGCGTAACCGGGCACGTCGGTCTGGTACACGGCGACCGTGGGCAGGTCGAGGTGCTGCGCGACCGCGCTGCCGCGCGCACCGAGGAAGAACGGGGCGGCCAGGTGCACCAGGTCGGTGCCGTGGCTGATCATCGCCGCCGAGATGCGCCGGCTGGGCAGGCCGAGCCGGAAGGTGGGGTACCCGGGCATCGCGACAGACGGGACGCGGACTACCGGGTACGGCTGGGCACCCGCCACGCGGGCCAGCCCGGACGCCGGCTCCGGCGCGATGACCATAGGCTTGTGGCCTCGGCGCAGGAGGTGCTCGGCGACCCGGACGACAGAGTGCGCGACGCCGTTGACGTCGGGCGGGAACGACTCAGATACGATCGCGACTCGCATGCGCAAAAGGTCGCCGGAGCGGCGACACGCCGGGCCACAACGGGCTGACGTGTTGACGAACAATCAGTGATATCTCACACGTCGTACCGTTCGCCCGGGCGTACCACGCGCACCGGGCCGCTGAAAGCGCTGGCGGCGGCCTCCGCGGTCGCCGCCTCGTTCACCCACGCGCTGACCAGGTGGGTCAGCAGCAGCCGTCCCACCCCGGCCTTGGTGGCCACCTGCCCCGCCTCCCGGCCGGTCAGGTGCAGGTCCGGCGGGTTGTCCATGCCGTCGGAGTAGCTCGCCTCGCAGAGGAACGCGTCCGCGCCCTGCGCCACCCGCAGCAGCGCGTCGCAGCTGCCCGTGTCCGCCGAGTACGCCAGCACCCGGCCCTCGTGCTCCAGCCGGAAGCCGAACGTCTCCACCGGGTGGTTGACCCGCTCCGCGGTGATCGTCAACGGGCCGATCGCGAAGGTACCCGGGGACAGCGTGCGAAAGTCGTACACGTCCGCCAGCGGCCCCTCGTCCGGGCTGCCGTACGCGGCGCTGAGCCGCTCCGCGGCGCCCTCGGGGGCGTACAGCGGGATGCGCGGGTACGGGCCGTCCGGCGCGTACCGGCGGACCACCACGTAGGAGCAGGCGTCGAACATGTGATCCGCGTGCAGGTGCGACAGCAGGATCGCGTCGATGCCGCGCAGGCTCCCGTAACGCTGTAGGGCGGAGAGGGCACCGGTGCCGAAGTCGAGCATCAGCCGGAACCCGGCCGCCTCGACCAGGTAGGCAGAACACGCAGAGTCCGGACCGGGAAAACTGCCCGCACAGCCAAGCACGGTCAACCTCATCGGCAACCTCTGCTAACCATGATGGGCGTGTCGTTCACGGTGCGCAGCCTACGCCGATGGATGCCCCCTCCCGCAGGACTAGAGCCTGAGATGTCGCTAACGTGACACGCATACGGTCGTTGCATCCGGTATCAGGCTTCTCGTCCGGTGAGCGGCCATTCGCGGTGAGTGTGGTCTGGGGAGGCAGTGTGCGAAGTAGTCAAATGATTGAGCCCGCTCAGCGGCAGGCCGTGGTGCCCCGGGCACGTACCGCCGGCGCCCCCGTCGGCAAGGCCAGCGTGCCGACCCTCACCCGGGTTCCGGAGCCGGTGGTCGAGCGGGTACCCCCGCTGCGCCGCCTGGCCGGCCTGTGCGCGTGGGCGGCGATCCTCGGTTTCCTGGGTCTCGTGGTAGGCGTCCGCGGCATGATCGCCATCCTGGTCAGGGCCCCCGACTGGTACCAGCCGACCCTGATCGCCCTGGGCCTGGTCGGCATCGGCCTGATCGTGCTGGCGTTCCTCACGGTGAACCTGCGCTACATACCGTGGCTCTCGCTGACCCTGTCCACCGGCGTACTGGTCACCTCCATCGTGGTGACCGGCGACGCCACCGCCTAAGCCCAGAGCTGGCCCTCCAGGGCGTCTTCGGCGTCGGCGAGAGTGCCGCCGTAGGCGCCGGTGGACAGGTACTTCCAGCCGGCGTCGGCGACCAGGAACGCCACGTCGGCGCGGCGCCCGGCACGCAGCGCCTCGTGCGCCACGGCCAGCGCCGCGTGCGCCACGGCACCGGTGGAGAAGCCGACGAACAGGCCCTCGACCTCCACCAGCTGGCGGGTACGCAGCACCGCGTCCCGGGTACCGACGGAGAAGCGGCGGGTCAGCACCGACGCGTCGTACAGCTCGGGGACGTACCCCTCGTCGATGTTGCGCAGCCCGTACACCAGCTCGCCGTAGCGCGGTTCGGCCGCGATGATCTCGATGTCCGGGTTCTTCTCGCGCAGGTACCGGCCGGTGCCCATGAGCGTGCCGGTGGTACCCAGGCCGGCCACGAAATGGGTGATGGTGGGCAGGTCGCGGAGCAGTTCGGGACCGGTGGTCTCGTAGTGCGCGCGGGCGTTGGCCTCGTTGCCGTACTGGTACAGCATCACCCAGTCGGGGTGCTCCGCGGCGATCTGCTTGGCCTGCGCCACGGCCATGTTGGAGCCACCCGCCGCGGGCGAGAAGATGATCTCCGCGCCGTACATGCGGAGCAGCTGGGTGCGCTCGGTGGACACGTTCTCCGGCATCACGCAGACCAGCCGGTACCCCCGCGTCTTGGCCACCATGGCCAGCGCGATGCCGGTGTTGCCGCTGGTGGGCTCCAGGATCGTGTCACCGGGCCGGAGCCGGCCGGACTCCTCGGCGGCGCGCACCATCCACAGCGCCGCCCGGTCCTTCACGCTGCCGGTCGGGTTCCGGTCCTCCAGCTTCGCCCAGAGCCGCACCTCCGGCGCCCCGGCCGCGCCCTTGGGTGACAGCCGCGGCAACCCCACCAGCGGCGTACCCCCGCAAGCCTCGATCAGACTCTCGAACCGCGCCATGGCAGCTCCCCTCTCCCGGCCGCGGTGCTCCGGGCCGGGCCGCGGGGCGGCCCGGCCGGGCATGGGTCAGCGGCGGGTGCTCGCGAAGGCCGCGGCGGCCGCGAAGGCGAAGGCGCCGCCCGCGACGGCGGGCAGGATGGTCACGCTGTCGCCGTCGTTCAGCTTGGCGTCCAGCGCGCCGAGGAACCGCACGTCCTCGTCGTTGACGTACACGTTGACGAACCGGTGCAGCCCACCCTCCTCGGTCACCAGCCGGGCGCGCAGGCCCGGGTAGCTGGCGTCCAGGTTGGTGAGCAGCTCGCCGATGTTGTCGCCGGCGCCCTCGACGGCCTTGGCGCCGCCGGTGTACTGGCGCAGGATGGTCGGGATGCGAACTTCGATGGCCATGGTTGCTTGACTCCTCGTATCAGGCAGGGTGATCGGACGGTCGGTCGGTGGTTCCGCGTGGCTCAGTGGCCGGCGGAACACTCGTAGTCGACCGCCGCCGGGCTCTGCCCGAACATGTACGTGGTGACAGCGGTGGGATCCACGGTCGCGTCCACCACCCGTACCGGCTCCTCGGTCACCACTCCGTCCACGATGCGGAACGAGCGGACCTCCTCGGTGTCCGGATCCCGGGTCGAGACGAGCAGGTAGTGCGCCCCCGGCTCGCCGGCCAGGGAGGTGTCGGTGCGGGACGGGTACGCCTCGGTGGCGGTGTGCGAGTGGTAGATGACCACGGGCTCCTCGTCCCGGTCGTCCATCTCCCGCCACACCGTGAGCTGCTCCATCGAGTCGAAGCGATAGAACGTCGCGGATCGCTCGGCATTGTCCATCGGGATGTGCCGGGTCGGTGTGTCCGAACCGGCGGCCCCGGCCACGACCCCGCACGCCTCGTCCGGGTGGTCCCGGCGGGCGTGCGCGATGATCGCGTCGAGGATCTCGCGTCCGATGCACAACACGGCGTCAAGACTACCCGGCGGCACGGTTCGCGTCGCCGGGTAGTCACGCGCACCACACCTCAGCCGATGATCGATTCGAGCAGGGACTCCTGCAGCACCCCGAGGTACTCGTACATGGTCAGCTGCCGTACCCGGGCCGAGGTCGGGTCGCGCATGACCGCCTCGTCCAGCTCCTCCAGCAGGTCGGTCTCGTCCCGCAGGTCGAGCCGGATACCCAGGGCCAGCCGGGCGTCGTTGAGCGCGCGCAGCCACGCCTCGGCCGCCTCCGGATCCAGCCGTACCACCGCCCCGCCCGACGACGGCAGCGACGCCAGGATCGCGCCGGCCTGGTCGATCTTGGCGGTCTTCAGGTCACCCTCGGTGTACCGGCGGAACTCCGCGGCCTGCTCCGGGTCGTCCCGGTACCCGTCCGGGAACAGCCGCTCGACCACCGGGTCGTCGCGGTCGAAGCCGTCCGTGAGCAGCCCGATGACCTCGGTGGACACCTGCCGCAGCACGGACACCTCGTCTGCCGCGAAGCGGGCGACACAGGTCTCCCCGTGCCGCCGGAACAGGCTCACCATGTCACGACCGGTCCACGGTGGCCCACAGACCGTACGCGTGCAGCCGCGACGCGTCGTGCTCCATCCGCTCCCGGGCGCCGGAGGACACGATGGCCTTGCCCTTGTGGTGCACGTCCAGCATCAGCTTCTCCGCCTTCTCGCGGCTGAAGCCGAACAGCTTCTGGAAGACCCAGGTGACATAGGACATGAGGTTGACCGGGTCGTTCCACACGATGGTCACCCACGGGCGATCGGTGTCGGG
This sequence comes from Rugosimonospora sp., assembly GCA_035278125.1. Classification (GTDB taxonomy): domain Bacteria; phylum Actinomycetota; class Actinomycetes; order Mycobacteriales; family Micromonosporaceae; genus DATEJJ01. The sequence continues at coordinate 5,098 of DATEJJ010001146.1, read as the reverse complement.
CACCTCTTCGGTGTCCGGCGACTCCACGGGCGCCACGCCAGGAACACTCACGCCACCCATCGTGCCACGCCCGGCGCCACCCGTGCCCCCGCGCCGTGCGGGCCCGGGTCAGTAGGCTTTGTCGCGTGCCGCATGAGCCCACCTCACCTGCCAGTACCGCCCTGCTGACCGACCACTACGAACTCACCATGCTCGGTGCGGCGCTGCGGGACGGTACCGCGCACCGCCACTGCGTGTTCGAGGTGTTCGCGCGCCGGCTCCCGCACGGCCGCCGGTACGGCGTGGTCGCCGGTACCGGGCGGTTCCTCGACGCGCTGCGCGACTTCAGGTTCGGGCCGGACGAGGTGGACTTCCTGCGCGGGCAGGGCATCGTGGACGAACCGACCGCGCAATGGCTGGCCGGCTACGCGTTCGCCGGTGACATCCAGGGGTACCGGGAGGGCGAACTGTTCTTCCCGGGGTCGCCGATCCTGACGGTCAGCGGGACCTTCGCCGAGTGCGTGATCCTGGAGACGCTGGTGCTGTCGATCCTCAACCACGACAGCGCGGTCGCGGCCGCGGCCGCGCGGATGGTCACCGCGGCGCGCGGGCGGCCGGTCATCGAGATGGGCTCCCGGCGTACCCACGAGGTGGGCGCGGTGGCCGCCGCGCGGGCCGCGTACCTGGCCGGGTTCGCGTTCACCTCCAACCTTTCGGCCGGACGTCTGTACCAGATTCCCACCGCCGGTACCGCCGCGCACGCGTTCACCCTGCTGCACGACGACGAGGCGGCGGCGTTCGCCTCGCAGGTGTCCACCCTGGGCAAGCAGACCACGCTGCTGGTGGACACGTACGACATCGCGCAGGGCATCCGCAACGCGATCGCGGTGGCCGGGCCCGAGCTGCGCGCGATCCGGATCGACTCGGGCGACCTGTCCGTACTCGCGGTCGAGTCGCGCCGGCTGCTCGACGAGCTGGGTGCCACCGAGACGAAGATCATCGTCTCCGGCGACCTGGACGAGTACGCGATCGCCGCACTCGCCGCCGAGCCGGTCGACATGTACGGCGCCGGTACCGCGGTGGTGGTGGGCTCCGGCGCGCCCACCGCGAACCTGGTCTACAAGCTGGTCGAGGTGGACGGGCGGCCGGTGGTGAAGCGCAGCGAGAACAAGGCCACCATCGGCGGCCGGAAGACGGCGGTACGCCGGCACAAGCCGACCGGTACCGCCACCGAGGAGATCGTCGTCTCGCAGGGGGTACCCGACTGGCGGCAGGGCGACCGGCTGCTGCAGCGCGACTTCGTCGCCGGCGGCCAGCCCGCCGAGGACCTGCCCACGCTGCGGGAGAGCCGGGACCACCTGCACGACGCGCTCATCTCGATCCCGTGGGAGGGGCTCAAGCTCTCCGCGGGCGACCCCGCCATCCCGGTCATCTTCGGCTGACGCTGGCAGACAGGAGGCCCGGCGTGACCAGAGCACTCATCGTCGTGGACGTGCAGAACGACTTCTGCGAGGGCGGCTCGCTGCCGGTGACCGGTGGGGCGGGGGTGGCGGCGGGCGTGTCCCGCGCGCTGGCCGACCCGGGCCGGCACTGGGACCACGTGGTGGCCACCAAGGACTACCACATCGACCCGGGCGCCCACTTCGGCGACCCACCGGACTATGTGGACAGTTGGCCCGCGCACTGCGTGGTGGGTACGGCCGGCGCCGACTTCCACCCGGAGCTGGAGACCGAGCGGGTCGAGGCGGTGTTCACCAAGGGCGCGCACGAGGCGGCGTACTCGGGCTTCCAGGGTAGGGCCGGCAGCATCGGGCTGGCCGCGTGGCTGCGCATGCACGACGTGACCGACGTCGACGTGGTCGGCATCGCGACCGACCACTGTGTACGCGCGACCGCGCTGGACGCGGCGCGGGAGGGGTTCCGCACCACCGTCCTGCTCGACCTCACCGCCGGCGTCGCGCGCTCCACCGTGGACAGTGCGGTGGCACAGCTGCGGGCGGCCGGGGTGGCGCTGGCCGGCGAGCCGGTGGTCGGGGGCTGACCGCCGTGCGGGAGCACCTCGACCTCGCCGACTACCGGCAGCGCGTCGCGGCCATGTACCTCGCCGAGCCGGTGTCCGGAGTGGACGGCTGGCGCGCGTTCCGGGCCGCCCGGGACGAGCTGTTCCGCAGCCACCCGCAGTCGGCGCTGGACGAGCCGGACCGCGGTACCTTCACCGCCCTGCCCTACTTCGACCACGACGAGCGGTTCCGGGTGCGTACCCGACCGGTCGCGGTTGACGCCGGGCCGGAGGTGTCCATCGACACCGGTGGCGAGGACGGGGTGCTCCGGTACCGGCGGATCGCCCACCTGCCCACCCCGTACGGCCGGCTCACGCTGTTCTGGCTCACCGGGTACGGTGGCGGGCTGTTCCTGCCGTTCCGGGACACCACCGCGCCGGCGCGGACGTACGGTGGCGGACGGTACCTGGTGGACACGGTCAAGGGCACGTTCGGCCGGGGTCTGGTGCCGGACGGGGACGAGCTGGTGCTCGACTTCAACTACGCGTACAACCCGTCCTGCGCGTACAACTCGCGGTACGCCTGCCCGCTCGCGCCCCGGGAGAACTGGCTCACCGCCCCGATCCGGGCCGGCGAGCTCAACTTCCGCGGTTAGTGGTCCCGGTAGCTCGCGCCGCCGTTCGCCTCGGCGGTCAGCGGCTTCGCGCCACCCGGCGGCGGTGCGGCGATCGACCCGCCCGGGGCCAGGGCCGGGAACTTCAGGTCGAACGCCGGCCGCTCGGAGCGGATGCGCGGCATGCGGTCGAAGTTGCGCAGCGGCGGCGGGCAGGAGGTGGCCCACTCCAGCGACATCCCGTACCCCCACGGGTCGTCCACCTCGACCAGGCGCCCGGCCCGGTACGACTTCCACACGTTGTACGCGAACGGCAGGGTGGAGATGCCCAGGGTGAACGCACCGATGGTGGAGATGGTGTTCAGCGTGGTGAAGCCGTCGCTGGCCAGGTAGTCCGCGTACCGCCGGGTCATGCCCATCGCGCCCAGCCAGTGCTGCACCAGGAAGGTGGTGTGGAAGCCGATGAACGTGAGCCAGAAGTGCACCTTGCCCAGCCGCTCGTCCAGCATCCGCCCGGTCATCTTGGGGAACCAGAAGTAGACCCCGGCGTACACCGCGAACACGATCGTGCCGAACAGCACGTAGTGGAAGTGCGCCACGACGAAGTAGGTGTCGGACACGTGGAAGTCGATCGGCGGGCTGGCCAGCAGCACGCCGGACAGGCCGCCGAGCAGGAACGTGGTGAGGAAGCCGATGGAGAACAGCATCGGCGTCTCGAAGGTGAGCTGCCCCCGCCACATGGTGCCGATCCAGTTGAAGAACTTCACGCCGGTCGGTACCGCGATGAGGAAGGTGAGGAAGGAGAAGAACGGCAGCAGCACCTGGCCGGTCGCGTACATGTGGTGCGCCCATACGCTCATCGACAGCGCGGCGATCGCGATGGTGGCGCTGACCAGCGTCTTGTACCCGAAGATCGGCTTGCGCGAGAAGACCGGGATGACCTCGGAGATGATGCCGAAGAACGGCAGCGCGACGATGTAGACCTCGGGGTGGCCGAAGAACCAGAACAGGTGCTGCCACAGCATGGCGCCGCCGGTGTTCGCGTCGAACACGTGTGCGCCCAGCACCCGGTCGGCCATCACCGCCAGCAGCGCGGCGGCCAGGATCGGGAAGACCATGATCACCAGCAGCGAGGTGACCAGGATGTTCCACGTGAACACCGGCATCCGGAACATCGTCATGCCGGGCGCGCGCAGGGTCAGGATCGTGGTGATCATGTTGACCGCGCCGAGGATGGTACCCAGACCGGAGATGGCCAGGCCGACGAACCACATGTTGGCGCCGACGCCGGGCGAGTTGGCGCCGTTGGCCAGCGGCTGGTACGCGAACCAGCCGAAGTCGGCGGCGCCGCCGGGGGTCAGGAAGCCGGCCACGGTCAGCGACGCGCCGAACAGGTACAGCCAGTACGCGAACGCATTGAGCCGCGGGAAGGACACGTCCGGCGCGCCGATCTGCAGCGGCACGACGTAGTTCGCGAACGCGAACACGATCGGCGTCGCGAAGAACAGCAGCATGATCGTGCCGTGCATGGTGAACAGCTGGTTGTACTGCTCCGGAGAGAAGAACTGGAGGCCGGGGCGGGCCAGTTCGGCGCGCATCATCAGGGCCAGCACGCCGCCGATGGCGAAGAACGCGAAGGAGGTGACGAGGTACATCAGCCCGATCTGCTTCGCGTCGGTGGTCCGCAGCAGCCGGGCCAGCGCCGAGCCCTTCACCGGCGCATGCACCGGCCAGGGCCGCGTCACGATCGGCTTCGGAGCGACGGTGGTCACGAGGGCCTCCTGCAGTCTGTCCGCGTGGCGGCCACGAAGATCCGGGGCCTACCTCGGACGCAGAATAGTCCCCGGTCCGGCGCCCACCGGCCCAGGGGGTCGCACAAGGGGACTTTCCTACTTCGCGGGGACGTTGGCACCCAGCTCGAAGCCGATCGCCCCGGCCGCCAGCGCCGCGAGGATCAGCAGCACGATGCCCCACGCGATGAGCCGGTCCGGCGGGCCCAGCCGGCGTAACGCGTGGGCGCCGCGGTCCCGGTCGGACAGCGCCACGGCGGTATCGGCGGCCGGCTCCTCCACGGTCGTGGCCCCGGGTCTCGGCCAGGCGCGCAGGATGATGATGCCGGCTCCGCTGAGGACCAGCAGGGTGCCGAGTACGGTCATCGCGCCGGCGATCCAGTTCCGCATGGCGATCTCCTCCCCGCGCCCGCGCGCCGCGCGAAACGCGGCTTCAGGTTAGCGGCCGGCGGCGCTACCTGGTGGTACACACCTGGTTGGCGGGGACGATGGCATCGCCGGGGTACACGATCGCGATGATCACGCAGTACTTCGCCGCCGGGTCAGTCCCGGTGAGCACGTACTGCTCGGTACCCGCCGGCAGCGGGTGCAGCGGCCCGGCGGTCTGGCCACCCCGGGACACGGCCAGCAGCACCGTGCCCTGCCCGCCGCTGGTGTCGGTCCAGGTCACCGTGATCCGGGTACCCGCGTCCCGCAGCCGCACGTCCGCCGGGGGC
>DATEJJ010001145.1:0-19314 GCA_035278125.1 Rugosimonospora sp. | reverse complement strand
GCGTACCCACGGATCGCGATCAGCAAAGACGGCCGCCGCCTGTTCATCGCCGACCCCGGTGGGTCCGCGGTATGGGTCGCGGACTCGAACGGCCAAATGCCGTCCACGGCCGTCAAGCTCGGCGAGGCGGCGCCGCTGGATATCGTCATCAGCCCGGACGGCAAGCGGCTCTACGTGACCGAACACCGTGAAGTCCGCCTTGTCGATACCAGTAGCAGCCGCTGTACGGTCCGCGCGTAGTGCCGCCGGTGCCGCGGGTACGCGTATCGGCGCGCCGCCGCCGGGAGTGGCTGGCGCTCAGCGCGGCCAGTTTCCGCGGTGTGGCCAGGCGCGGGTAGTCCTGCTCGGTGTTCTCCCGCGTGTGGTGCGTGGCCTCCCGCTGCCCGCGTTGCGCGCCAGTTGTCGGAGCAGCGGTAGCGCTGGATCAGCTCGTCGTCGGATCCGTTGCGCGGTGTGGTCGCGGACGGTACGGGTGTGTCGGGGGCGCGCGGTCAGTTCTCGATCATGGTGGCGACTCCGTCCATCAGCCATTCGAGGCCCAGTTCGAACTCGGCGTCGCCGGGTGCCTGCGCGACTCGGTCGAGGTCGACCCCGGCCGGTAGCGGCGGGCGGCCCGCGCCGGCGCGCCCCAGCTCGAACGCGACGAACCCCACGGTGTACGCGATCATCACGCGGAATGCCTCGGCGGCGCGGTCGGGTGGGATACCAGCGTCGGCGGAGATCTGCAGGCCCTGCTGGGCGAGCCGGATCGCGTTGGGCCCGGCGCCGGCCCGCTGTACGTACTGCATCGCCAGCGCCGGCTCGCGCAGCAGCGCGGTACGGGTGGCCCGAAGCAGCCCGATCGCGCGGGCCCGCCAGGTCCGGCCGGGTGGTGGGACGATCTCGCCGAGCAGCTGGTCGACCAGCGCGTCGAGCAGCGCCTGCTTGTCGGCGACGTGGCTGTACAGCGTGTTGGGCAGCACTCCCAGCTCGGCGGCGATCCGCCGCATGGACAGCCCGTCGGTGCCGTGCTCGCGGACCAGCCGCCGCGCGGTACCGAGTACCGCTTCGGTGGTCAGGCCGGCCCGTTCGCCCGGGCGCCGGGCTTTTGCGCGTTTCGGGGAAGCAACCACTTGCGTACTGTACACCGGACAGTTAATGTTCGCCGTACAGCATCGGCTGTACGGCGTACAACTGGAGGTTTGTTGCGATGTCGTCAACCACCCGACCACCCGCCATCCGGGCCACCGGCCTGCGCAAGTCCTACCGCGACCACCTGGTGCTCGACGACGTCGACCTGCACGTACCGGCCGGTATGATCTTCGCGCTGCTCGGCCCGAACGGTGCCGGCAAGACCACCACGGTGCAGATCCTGTCCACGCTGCTCGGCGCGGACGACGGTGAGCTGTCGGTCGCCGGTCATGACGTCCGGCGCGAACCCGCGGCGGTGCGCGCCGCGATCGGCGTCACCGGCCAGTTCGCCGCGGTGGACGACCTGCTCACCGGCGAGGAGAACCTGGCGATGATGGCGGCCCTGCACCACCTCGGCCGGCGCGAGGGGCGCCGGCGCACCGACCGGCTGCTCGACCAGTTCGACCTGATGGACGCGGCCCGGAAACCGGCCGCCAGCTACTCCGGCGGGATGCGCCGGCGGCTGGACATCGCGATGGGGCTGGTCGGCGAGCCGCAGGTGCTGTTCCTCGACGAGCCAACCACGGGGCTCGACCCGCGCAGCCGGCGGGCCGTGTGGAGGCTGGTCCGCGACCTCGTCGCGGCCGGTACCACCGTGCTGCTCACCACCCAGTACCTGGAGGAGGCCGACCAACTCGCCGACCGGATCGCCCTGCTCGACCACGGCCGGATCGTCGCCGAGGGCACTGCGGCCGAGCTCAAGAGCCTGGTGCCGGGCGGTCACGTCCGGCTGCGGTTCGCCGACCCGGCCGGGCTCGCGACAGCCGCCCGGATCTTCGAGGCGGCCGTCCGGGACGACGACGAGTTGACCCTGCGGGTACCGGGCGACGCCGGCACCGCCGCGCTGCGCGGCCTGCTCGACACGCTGGAGGCCGCCGCGGTCGAGGCGGCCGAGTTGTCCATCCACACCCCCGATCTGGACGACGTGTTCCTCGCCCTCACCGGACAGCCGAAGGAGGCCCTCCGATGACCACTGTCAGCTTCGCTGCCGCCGACTCGCTGACCATGCTGCGCCGCAGTCTGCGGCACATCCGCCGGTACCCGTCGATGACCGTGCCGCTGATCGTCGCGCCGGTGGTGTTCCTGCTGCTGTTCGTCTACGTCTTCGGCGGTACCCTCGGCGCCGGACTGGGCAGCGGGCCGGGCGGTCGGGCCGGGTACGTCAGCTACGTGACGCCGGGCATCCTGCTGCTGACCGTGGCCGGCGCGGCGACGGCCACCGCAGTGTCGATCGCCACCGACATGACCACCGGCATCGTGGCCCGGTTCCGCACCATGGCCATCTTCCGGCCGGCCCTGCTCACCGGGCACGTGCTGGGCAGCGTGATCCAGACCCTGCTCAGCGTGGTCGTGGTGCTCGGCGTCGCGGTGGGGATCGGCCTGCGGCCGACGGCTGGACCCGCGCAGTGGCTGGCCGCCGCCGGCCTGCTGCTCCTGTTGATCTTCGCGATCACCTGGGTGGCGGTACTCATGGGCCTGCTCAGCGACAGCGTCGAGACCGCCAGCAACCTGCCGATGCTGCTGATGATCCTGCCGTTCTTCGGCAGCGGCTTCGTCCCGACCGACTCGATGCCGGCCTGGCTGGGCTGGCTGGCCGAGCACCAGCCATTCACCCCGGTGATGGAGACCCTGCGCGCCCTGCTGCTCGGTACCCCGATCGGCGACAACGGCTGGCTCGCGATCGGCTGGTGCGTACTCATCAGCGCGCTGGGCTTCCTCGGTGCCCGATCGCTGATGAACCGCCAACCCCCACGGTAATCCCGGGTCGCATCCGGCATGGTGTATGCCGAGGCCCGGCTCGACATACACCACGCCGGCTCACCGCGGGTGCGGACGCTGAGCGAGCCGGTGACCGGCGCGCCGGCGCAGACCGCGACCGGCGCCTAACCAATGGGCTACGCGCGCTGGCTGGACAGGTAGGCCGAACAACAGAGGTACGCCGGTTGCACCGCACTTCGGACAGGCGGGGCTCATGGTGTGGCAGGGTACCCGCTGGCATGCTCATCTACCGCGTCCAGTGGCGCACCTACCCCCACCCGCAACAGGCCATCGCGTCGATGGGCTGGCGCACCCATTCGGGCGTCGCCGGCTGTGCGTCTGTATCTGGGGCAACCTCCAACGCGGAACGCAGCTACACTGCCGCAGTGCTCGATGAGTTGCGTATTGCTGTGATCATCCCGGCCTACAACGAGGCTGTCCGGTTGCGCTCGTTGATTGGCTCCATTCCAAGGGATCTCGTCGACGACATCATCGTCATCAATGACGAGTCGACCGACGGCACCGGCGACGTTGGCCGCGAGTTCGGTGCCCTGGTCATCGACCACCCGGTGCGTACCGGACCCGGACCGGCGATCAGGGATGCACTTGATCTGGTGCGCGACGGTGCTGGCTGCAAGGCGGATGTCGTGGTGGTGATGGCAGCGAACGGCAAGCACGATCCGGTGCAGATCATCGACCTGGTCCGGCCCATTGTCGAGGAACGCTATGATCTGGTGCGCGGTTCCCGGTTTGTGGACGGCGGGATGCACGTGCACATGCCCTGGCATCGACTTCAGCTGATCAAGCTTTTCACCGTGCTGACCCGGCTTGCGCTGCGCCAGCGGATCACCGACGCCACCGGCGGGTACCAGGCGTACCGGCTCAGCGTGCTCGAGGATCCCGCGATCAACCTGCACCAGCCATGGCTGGGGCGGTACGAGGTGGAGACGTACCTGATGGCCAAGACGATCATGCGTGGCTACCGGTGGAAGGAGGTGCCGGTCAACATCACGTATCCGGAAAGCGGCACATACACCCGGGCGCGGGTGATCCGCGACTGGTGGGGGTACTTCCGGCCCATCTTGCTGCTGCGTCTCAGGTTGAAGCACTGAGGGCGGCGTCAGGACGTGATGGCATCTCTCGTGGCCCAGCAGGTCGATGCGGGGCCGGTCCCGGTCGAGCCCCCGGCATTCGCGCCCCGCTTCAGCGACCGGTATCTCAGCACGGTGCTCGGCACGGGCGCGGCGCTCGTGTTCGGCCTCGCCGCGCGGCGCCGGCTCCAGGCCCCGCCGTCCGGCGACGAGCCGCACTACCTCGTGCTCAACGAGGCAATGCGCCGATACCACACCATCGATCCGACACCGGTGTACGCCAACCGTGACTACTGGTCGTTCTACCCGGCGTACCTCGACCCACAGACGACCCGACTTCCCGATGGCACCACGATTCCCCTGCACAACATCGGCGGACCGCTGCTGTGGCACCCGTTCTACCTGCTGTACGGGCGCGCCGGCGTACTGGCGTTCCTGGTCGCGGTCACCGTGGTGACCGTACTCAACCTGTACTGGCTGCTGCGCCAGCTCGGTGTCGTGCGGGCGTACGCCGCCACGGTCAGCGCGCTGTTCGTGGTGGGCAGCCCGCTGTATGTCTACGCCTCGATGTCGTACATCGAGATGATCGGCGCGCTGGTCGTCCTGTTCGCGGCGCGGCAGATCCTCGCCTCGCACCGCTCACCGGTACGGTGGGCGGTCGCCGGCGCGGGACTGGGCTATCTGCCCTTTGTGCACGGGCGCTTCCTGCTCTTCACCCTGGTCGGCGGCGCCCTGATCGCCGCCCGGGTGTACGCCGACACGCGGTCGTTCCGGCTGCGGCCGTACCTGCCGGCACTCGGGCCACTGGTGGTGGTCTTCGGCGCGGTGGTGGCCTTCACCCTCGTCGCGTACGGCACGGTGAATCCCGGTGCGGGCAACGCCAGTGCGGGGGCGCGCCTGCTCGCGGTGTCGCCGTTGGTTGGCGTGCCGAGCCTGCTCTTCGACCGGCGCTACGGGCTGCTGCCCTACTTCCCGGTCTTGTTCTTCGCCGTACCGGGCTGTCTGCTGTCGCTGCGCCGGGGATTGACCTGGGTGCACGTGACCCTTCTCGGCTTCGCGCTGCCGTACCTGCTCGCGATCTCCACATTCAACCTCTGGTGGGGTGGGTACAGCCCGCCGGCCAGGTTCCTTTCCGTAGTCGCGCCGCTGCTGGGGTACTACGTCGCGATCTGCCTCCAGCGACTGCACAGTGCGGTGGCCACGGCGGCCGCGGTCGTACTCGCTGGCTACGCGTTCCTGGTTTCGCTCTCCGGTGACATCCTGCTCGCTGAACGGTTCGACAGCGGCAGCCGGGATCCGCAGCAACTGCTGCTCATCGATCGGGCCTCGCAACTGTTCACGGGTATGCGGATCTCCCGTACGCTGCCGAGCGTTCTGCTCCACACGCACCTGGGTAACGCGCCGAAGTTCCTCGCCTGGACCGCGGCCGGCGCGGGTTTCACCGTCATCGTCTGGTTGTTCGGACGACGGCGCCCGGCCGACCGCGTACCCGTTCTGGTGCTTGCGCCGCTTACCAGCCGCTGGCCTTGGCGCAATCACCAACAGCCTCGATGACCTGGCCGATCTGCACATCGGTCAATTCCGCCGCGACCGGAAGCGACACGACACGGTCTGCCGCGGCCTCGGTGACCGGGAACGAACCGCCGCCGACGCCGCGGTCGGCGTAGCATTCCTGGAGGTGGATCGGGATCGGGTAGTGCAACCCGGCACCCACGCCCCGCTCGGCCAGGAACGCCATGAACTCGCTACGGCGATCCGGGACCTGCACGACGTACTGGTGGTAGACGTGCTCCGCGCCAGGCAGGGTGGCCGGCAGCAGTAGGCCCAGTCCGGAAAGCTCCTTGTCGTACCGCGCGGCAATGTCCCGCCGCCGCGCGTTCCATCCGTCCAGGTGGCCCAGCTTGACCCGCAGCACCGCGGCTTGCAAGGTGTCCAGCCGCCGGTTCCACGCTAGTGTCACATGGTGGTACTTCTCGCGCTGCCCGTAGTTGCGCATCTGGCGGACTCGCGCGGCCAGCCCGCCATCATCGGTCGTCAGCGCGCCGCCGTCGCCGTATGCGCCGAGGTTCTTGCCTGGGTAGAACGAGAACGCGGCGAAGGCGCCGAAGCCGCCCACCCGCTTGCCGTTCCAGCGCGCACCGTGGGCCTGGCAGGCGTCCTCCACCAGTAGCAGGCCGTGCTGCCGGGCGAATGCGGTGACCGCGTCCATGTCCGGTGTCTGGCCGTAGAGGTGGACCACCATCAGGGCCTTGGTACGGGGGGTGATCGCGGCCGCCGCGCTGGCGAGGTCGACGTTGTAGGTCGCCGGGTCGACGTCGTACCACACCGGAGTCGCACCGGTGAACGATATCGCCGACGAGCTGGCGATGAACGAGTTGGCCGGCGTCAGCACATCGTCGCCCGGCCCGATGCCCAGCGCGCGCATGCCCAACTCCAACGCGGACAGGCCGGAGTCGACGCCCACGGCGTGCGCCGTCTCGCAGTACCGCGCGTACTCCGCTTCGAACCCGGCGACATCGGCGCCCAGCACGAAGTCGCTACGGTCGAGGACACCACGGATCGCGTCGTTGACCTCTGCCGCCAGTGACTTGTATTGGACCCGCAAATCAGCCAGCGGAACCTGTGGGTCTGTCACTGGACCTCCACCATCTGCCGGGGAATCCGTCGGGTTGTCGCCATCAGGTCTGCCTGGGCCGTTTCGAGGATACGGACGATGGCCGCGCCATCGGCGGCGTGACTGATCGGCTTGCCACCGGTCCTGACGCAGTCCACGAAGTGCAGGAGTTGCTCGCGCAAGGGCTCGCCGGCAGGGATCCGCGGAATGACGATCTCACCGTCCCGCACCGCCGCGATGAACTCCGAGTACTCCGCACCGCCGGGCTGGTAGCTGGCTCCCTTGTCGTACACGCGGACCTTCTCGGTAGGGTGCACGTCGTCGAAGACGACCATCCGCTGGTCGCCGACCACGGTCACCGTACGGTCCTTGATCGGATCCAGCCAACTGACGTGGATCCCGGCCAGGACGCCCTCGGGATAGCGCAGCGTCAGGAAGACCACATCTTCGAGATCAGGATGCAGGTATGCCTGGCCACGCGCCGTGACATCGAGAGGATCGGCGCCCACCCAGTACCGCAGCATCGACAGGTCGTGCGGTGCCAGATCCCACAGGACGTTGACGTCCGACCGGATCGGACCCAGTCCCGTACGGCGGAAGGACAAGTACTGGATCTTACCCAGCGAGCCGGAGTCGATCAGGTTCTTGACGTACCGGACCGCCGGGTTGAACAGGAACGTGTGCCCTACCATGAGCAGCACGCCGCTGGCCTCAGCCGCCTGCTGCATCGCCTCGGCATCCGTGCTGTTGGCGGCGATGGGTTTTTCCACGAGCACCGGCAGCCCCGCGACGACGCAGTCCTCGACGATCTGCCGGTGCGCCGCGGCGCTGGTCGCGACGACCACCGCATCCAGACCGGCATCCTTGAGCATCACGCGGTAGTCCTGAAACATGGTCACCCGCGGGTGCGGCCGGGACAACAACTTGAGCCGGTCCGCCCGCAAGTCAGCGCAGGCGACGAGCCGGGCACCGTCGATGTGCCCATCGAGCAGCCTGGCGTAGTTGGGACCCCAATAGCCGAGCCCCACCAGGCCCACACGCAGTTCTGGGCTCATGAATCCGCCGATTCCGGCACTGATTCTCCTCGTAACTCGTCGTCGGTCCGCCAGATGTAGGGGCGCTCGTAGAGGCCCCGGTGGCAGACCATGTCCTCGATTCTCCGTACCACCCGGGCCGGGTTACCCGCCACGACCACTCCCGGCGGTACCTCGCGGGTGACCACGGATCCGGCACCCACCAGGCTGCCGGCACCTATCCGCAGACCCGGCAGGATCGTGGCATTGCCGCCGATCGACACGTCGTCGGCCACATTCGCGCCCAGAACGCAGTCAAGGTAGCGAGGGCAGACCGGGTGCGGGTCGTCGGTGAAAACCACGCCGGGTCCGAGGAACACCCGCCGGCCCAGCGTGACGTTCTCCAGAAAGCAATGCGAATGGATCCGGGTATCGTCACCGATCCGGTTCCCGGGTTCGAGCACTGCGTGCGTACCAATCGAGCAACGATCGCCGATGATGTTGTCTTCCCGGATCATCGCGCCGTGGCCGGTATGGACACCGGCACCGAGTCGCGCCCCAGCGTAAATGATCGTGCCTGAACGGATCCGGCCGCCGGGGCCGATGACCGTGGGAAGCTCGCCCGCCACAGTTCCGCGTGGTGGTACGCCGATCTCCGCGCCTGTCTCGATGATCGTACCCGGGCCAATCAACACATTTGGCCGCACCGATGGTACCTCTCGCCGCTGACTTCATGACGCCGCCACCGCACTGATCGACGGTCTGGGGCGTCGGGAACACGCAGACACTACCAGCCGCCGCGTCGTCGGGCGGGTACGTCCGATCGGAGCCCATCATGGCGTCATGACCTCGGCAACCAGGGCGCCACCGGACGGCCCGCCGGTGGTACTGTGCCGCGGAATCGGCACCGTGCGGGGAAGGGAACCAGTAAACGATGTCGAGCGGCACGCAGGACGCCTCGGCAGGATCCTCCATCAACGTGTCCACCGTCGAGACGGTGACGGACGAACTGGCGGCGGTGCCATCGGGTACGGGTATCGCCGAAACCTCCACGCGCTCCCGGTGGCCCACCGTTTTCCGCCGCATCGGACCGGACCTGGTGGTGGCGGCCGGATACCTCGCCCTGGCCATGTCCCTCACCGTCAGCTTGTGGACCAGCCCGCACCGTCGGGTACTGGCCTTCCTGGGCGGCGCGGATCCGATCCTCGCGCAATGGTGGCTCGCGCATGCCGCGCATGCCGTCGCGCACCGGGAAAACCCCTTCTTCACCACCGACCTGAACGCGCCGATGGGCGTCGACCTCGCCGGGAACGCCAGCTTCATCGGCGTCGGTATCCCGCTCGCGCCGCTGACCTGGCTGTTCGGTGCCGACGTCACCTCATGCGTAGTCATCATCGGCAACTTCACCCTCACCGGACTGGCCTGGTACTGGCTGTTCTCCCGGCCCCTGCGTCTGAACCGGATCGCCGCCATGGTGGGTGGTCTGTTCTGCGCGTTCGCTCCGCCGCTGGTAGCCACGGCCGCCGCAGGTGAACAGCACGTCACCGCCGGATTCGTCATCCCCTTCATTGTCTGGCGTTTCGTCCGCGTCGCGACCGCCGGCCGGCCGGCACGCGACGGGCTGCACCTCGGCCTCCTGATCGTGTGGCAGGCACTGATCGGTGAGGAGATGCTACTGCTCACCGCGATCGCACTGGGCGTGTTCGCCGTGGCGTACCTCGTGCAGCGCCCGCGGCAGGTTCGCGCCATGGCACCGGCACTCGCCTCGGGGCTGCCGATCGCGGTCGCCGTCGCGGTCGTCCTTCTCGCGGTTCCGTTGTGGTACCAGTTCGCCGGGCCGCAACACTTCAATGGGAATCCGATCGACCCGCAGGGCTTCCACGAGCGGCTGATCGACTACGCCGGGTTCCCGGCACCCACACCGTTCTGGTCGGCCGCGGCGGCCGGGCGGTTGGCCGTGCAGACCCCGTACCTCGGGCTTCCGCTGATGCTCGTCCTGCTGGCGTTCAGCTGGCCGCTGCGCCGCAACCTCATGTTCCGCACCGCGGTGACCGTACTCGCGATGATGCTCCTGTTCTCCCTCGGCACCGACATCACCCTGAACCACCACTCGCTGGGTATCCCGGGACCCTGGCTGCTGGTGGCGCACCTGCCCGTGTTCCGGTGGGCGATCCCCACCCGGATCGGGCTCATGGTCATACCGCCAACCGGCTGCGCGATCGCCTTCATCGTGAACCGCGCACTCGTCCGCTGGCGGGCAGGCGCGCGCCTGGTCCCGGTCACCGCGCTCGCAACGACGATACTCGCCCTGCTGGTCACCCTCACCCACACGCCACTGGCCACAATCACCTGGGCACCAACCCCGCAATTCGTCACCACCGGCACCTGGCGCAAGTTCGTGCCGCCGGGCCGCAGCCTCGTGACCGTACCGGCACCGTCGCTGCCATCCTTTGACGGCATGCGGTGGGCGGTGGCCACCAACGGCGACATCACGCTGCCCGGCGGGTACTTCCTCGGCCCGAACCCTGAAGACAACGGCAAGACCACTTTGTTCGGGACGGCATACCGGTGGAGCACCAGGACATGGATCGACGTCCTCCAAACCGGGAAAGTCCGCCAGGCAAGCCCCGGCGACCGGAACCGGCTCCTGGCCGACCTGCGATTCTGGAAGGCCAGCGTAGTGGTACTCGTGCCGAGCGCCGCCCACGCCGACGCCCTGCGCGCCAGCGTGGAACAGCTCCTCGGCCCACCCCAACGAGTCGACGACGTGTGGCTGTGGGACGTCCGCGGGCTCCTCTGACCTGAGCTGGCGCCCGGTTCGCCTGGCCCGTGAGGGTGAGCATCGCCCGCAGCCCACCCGGCGGTTCCACAGTGGACGGTTCTGCGGCGGCCAACTCGGCCACCGCCGGCGACAACGCCCCGATTCCCGCCGCAAGATGAGACGCACAGTCCACTGAGGACTGTGACCCGGGAACGCCGTCAGTCGTCCGGCGCGTCCAGCCAGTGCCGCGCGCCCAGCATGACCAGCCGCAGCTGTACCGTCGCCGCGTCCACCAGAGCCGCCTGGTCCGGCGCGTCCATCAGCGCCGCCGTCGTCTGCACCATGTGGTTGACGACGAGTTGGGCGAGCATCTCCACGTCACCCGGTGGCCACTCATCGAGCCGGGCGTGCGTACCCACGGCACCGCTGCGCAGGTCGTCGGCGAGTTCGTCGGTGAACCGGCGGAGCTGGTCGCGGATCGCCTCGCGTACCCGCAGCGCGCCGCCGTACCGTTCCCGTGCGATGAAGCGGAACAGGTCGCGGTGCTCGTACGCCGTCTGCGCGAGCATCAGCAGCGAGCGGTGGATGACCTCGTCCGAGTCGGCGAACCCGGTACGCACCGTGCGCAGCGCGGCGTGGAGCGGTTCGAACGACTCTTCGACGAGCGCGACGCCGAGGCTGTCCATGTCCGGGAAGTGGCGGTAGAAGCCGGCCGGCACGATGCCTGCGGCCCGGGCCACCTCGCGGAGGCTGATGCTGCTCAGGCTGTGGTTCTCCATGAGGCGCATCGCCGCGTCCAGCAACGCCTGCCGGGTCTGCAGCTTCCGCGCCGCCCGGCTGCCGGCACGCGGCTCCTCGGAGCGCGAGGAGCGCGGGGAGCGACGCCGCGACCGGCGCCCCGTGGACTCGACCTCCGCGCCATCCGGCTCGACGGATTCAGGACCAGGCGAAGAAGACCCGGACGAGGAAGACGAGGACCGCGGGGACGAAGACCGGGGTGTGAGGCGTTTCATGCGTTCTAGTAAACACCTGTACGCCGAAGTTGGGTACTCTGGCCACAGGAGTTCAGTGAACACTCGTACTCCGAGATTGGAGGAAAGGCCGTGCTTCTCTTGATGGGCACCATTCTCATGGCCATCCTGGTCGTCGGTACGGCGGCCCTGGCCGGACACCCGCTCTACCTGATCGTGGCCGGCGTGGCGCTCGCCGCCGGCATCCTCGTGCTGGCCCGCCGTGGCCGCCGGCGCACCCAGGACGAATGGAGTCACCGATGAGCCTCATCCACGAGCCGCTGGACACGCGCGGCCGGCTGGACGGCCGGACCGCCGCCGGGCTCGCCCTGGGCGTCGCCGGGCTGTTCCTGTTCAACATCATCTGCGGGCCGTACGCCATCGCCTTGGGCATCTCCGGGTACCGCCGCACGTCGAGTGCCCGCAGCCGGACCCTGGCCGTGGTGAGCATCCTGCTCGGTGTGGCCGATCTGGCCGTGCTGGCCGTGCTCGCGGTCACCCGGATCCACAGCGGCGGCTTCACCTGGTACCTGAACTAGGTAGAGTGCGCCCGTGGCTACCGCGGGATTCGAACTGGTCTGCGAGATCGAGCCGCCCACCCGGCCGGACCTGCGCCGGGCGCGGCATCAGATCGGCGTGCTGGCGCCTGTCGCGCACGCGTTCCTGATCCCGGACAACCACATCGGCCGCGCCACGGTGTCCAGCATCGCCGTGGCGCACGAGGTGGCCGCGATGGGCGGGCGGAGCATCGCCTGCCTCAATTCCCGCGACCGCAACCTGCTCGGCTTCCGCCGGGACATGCTGACCGCCGCCGCGTACGGCGTGCGCGAGTTCCTCTTCGTCTACGGGGACAAACCCGCCGCGGGCGAGCGCACCAGCGAACTGACCGTGCGCGCCATGATGGACGAGGCGCGCGGCCTGGTGCACGACCCGGCCTACGAGGGCTTCCCGCCACTGCGGGTGGGCGTGGCCACCGGGCTGCGCCGGGTACCCGCCTGGAAACGCGCCGCGGACTTCGTGTTCGCGCAGATGAGCTTCTCGGTCGACGCACTGCTGCGGTGGCGCGATTCGGCCGCGCTGGACATTCCGGTGTACGCGGGCGTGATGGTGCTCGCCAGCCCGGTCATGGCGCACCGGCTCGCCGCCACCATCCCGGACATCGAGATCCCGGCGGACCTGGTCGACGCGGTGGCCCGGGACCCGCGCGCCGGGGTGGACGCGGCCTGCGCGCAGATCGAGCAGCTGCGCGCCAGCGGCGCGTTCGAGGGCGTACACCTCGTCCCGGTCTCCCGGTACCGGGAGATGGCACTCCGGCTGGAGCAGGGCTCAGCAGCCCTGTAACGCGTTGGCCAACGCTGTGGCCGGCGTCACCCCACCAATGTGGTACGGCGCCGTTCCGTAAGTCGGCAAGGTCAGGTAGCTTGGTGTACGGAACGGTTTCGTTTCGTATCTGAGGGGGCTCCCGATGGAGACCGTGGCACAGGCGCCGGCCGGCGCGCCGAGGTCGGCGCGGCACCAGGCGATCTTTGACGCGGTGTTCGCCCTGCTCGGCGAGGTCGGCTACGACCAGATGTCGATGGACGCGGTGGCGGCACGGGCCCGTGCCAGCAAAGCCACCATCTACCGCGCCTGGCCGTGCAAGCCCGACCTGGTGACCGAGGCCCTCGTGCACCGTTTCGGCCGGGTACCGGAGCCACCGGACACCGGCAGCCTGCGCGGCGACCTGATCGCGCTGATGACCGCGGCGTGTGACCTGGCGGCCAGCCAGGACGGCGCGGTGATCGCGGGAGTGATGAGCGCCGCAGCCCGCAACACCGAGCTTTTCCAGGCACTCAACGAGTGCGTGTACGACCTCAAGCACGCCGTACATGAGACGATCATCACACGTGCGGTGGCTCGCGGTGAGGTTCCCGAGGGGACCCGGTCAGCCCTGTTGCACGAGGTCATGCACGCGATGGTGTTCACCAGAATGATTTGGACCGCGGGGCCGCTGGACGACGGTTTTGTCGTACACGTGGTTGACGATGTGCTCCTCCCGGTCCTCCGGCACCGGTGCGCGCGGGAGGCGTAGCCGGGCCGCACACCCAGAAGAGACGAACACAACACCCAGAACCTCAACGCGATCGACGTCCACGACCGAACGCCGTACGGTGACGCGCGCCGTCCGGCACCGCACAACCCTGCACTGGAGGAAAACCATGTCGCAAGAAACCGCCCCGGCACGCGCCGCGGCGAACGGGGGGCGACAGACTGAAACGCCGCCCCCGGACAGCCGCCGCTGGCTCGCGCTGGCGGTGATCGCCCTGGCCCAGCTCATGGTGGTGCTGGACGCGACAGTCGTGAACGTCGCCCTGCCCTCGGCGCAGCATGCGCTGAGCATCACCGACGCCGACCGGCAGTGGATCGTCACCGCGTACACCCTGACCTTCGGCGGCCTGCTGCTGTTCGGCGGGCGCGTCGCTGACTACTTCGGGCGCAAGCGCACGTTCATGATCGGCCTGCTCGGCTTCGCCGCCGCGTCGGCACTGGGCGGCGCCGCCGCCAACTCCGGCATGCTGTTCGCCGCGCGCGGCCTGCAGGGTGCGTTCGGTGCGCTGCTCGCGCCGGCCGCGCTGTCCCTGCTGACCGTGACGTTCACCGACCCCAAGGACCGGGCCAAGGCGTTCGGCGTGTTCGGTGCCATCTCCGGCGGCGGTGCCGCGATCGGCATGGTCTCCGGCGGCCTGCTCACCGAGTACGCCACCTGGCGCTGGTGCCTGCTGGTCAACATCCCGGTCGCCCTGATCGCGTTCGCGGCGGCGGTACCGCTGGTGCGGGAGAGCCGGGCGCACGGCAACACCCGGTACGACGTACCGGGTGCGGTGCTGGCGACCGCGGGCCTGACCGCGCTGGTGTACGGCTTCAGCAAGGCCGCGACCGAGCCGAACCACTGGACCTCCGGGGTGACCCTCGGCTGGCTGGCGGCCGCGGTACTGCTGCTGGTCGGGTTCCTGGTCTGGGAGTCGCGCACGGCCAACCCGCTGCTGCCGCTGCGGGTGCTGTGGGACCGCAACCGGGGCACGTCCTACGTGGTGTCGATCCTGATCGGCGCCGGCATGCTGGGCATGTTCCTGTTCATGACCTACTACCTGCAGCTCACCCTGCACTACAGCGCACTGCGCACCGGCATCGCGTACCTGCCGTTCTCCGGCGGCATCGTGGTCGCGGCGGGGCTCGCGGCCCAGCTGCTGCCCCGGGTCGGGCCGCGGGTACTGATGTCGGTCGGTGCCCTGATGTCCACCGCGGCCATGGTCTGGCTGACCCAGCTCGACCTGAACTCGTCGTACGTGACGCACATCCTGCCCTCGTTCATCGTCATGAGCATCGGCATGGGCCTGACGTTCGTACCGCTGTCGAGCACCGCGCTGTCCGGCGTGGGCAACCACGACGCCGGTGTGGCCAGTGCCATGGTGAACACCACGCAGCAGGTGGGCGGCTCGCTCGGCACGGCGCTGCTGAACACCATCTTCACCACGGCGGTGGCCGGCTACGCGACCACGCACGGCGCGTCGCTGGCGGCGCAGGCGCACGGGGCGATCCACGGGTACAACGTGGCGTTCACGGTGAGCGCGATCCTGCTCGGCACGGGCGCGCTGGTGGTGGCGCTGTTCATCCGCAAGCCGGCGGACACGGCCACCACGACGCACGAGTCGACCGAGTCCACGGCCGGGGCGCCGGTACTGATCCACTGAATCGGGGGCGGCGCAGGGTCGCTGGTTCCGGGGGCCGAGGGCCGCGGTATCCGACGGGGTACCGCGGCCCTCGCCGTGAGACCGGGAACACCCGGCGTACCCCTTTGTTAACCGGTGAACTAATGCTTGACTATCAGGCGTGACAGTACCGGAGCGGCGCGGCCGGCTGGTCGTCGTGCTCGGCGCGCTCACCGCGGTGGCGCCGCTCACCATCGACGCGTACGTCCCCGGATTCCCCGAACTGACCCGGTCGCTGCACACCGGGCCGGCCGAGGTACAGCTCTCGATGACCGCGTTCCTGGTCGGGCTGGCCGCCGGGCAGATCCTGCTCGGCCCGGTGAGCGACGGGCTGGGCCGCCGCCGGGTCATTCTCGCCGGCGTCGCCGCGTACACCGTGCTGTCGGTGGCCTGCGCGCTGGCACCCGGCATCACCGTGCTGGTCGGCGCGCGGTTCCTGGCCGGCGTGGCCGCCGCGGCGGGCGTCGTGGTGGCCCGCGCCGTGGTCACCGACCGGTTCCAGGGGCGGGACATCCCGCGTACCTTCAGCCTGCTGTCGGTCATCCTCGGGGTGGCGCCGGTGGCCGCGCCGGTGCTGGGCGGCCTGATCCTCGCCGTCTCCTCGTGGCGCGCCATCTTCGTCGTCCAGGCCGGGGTCGGCCTGCTGCTGCTGGCGACCGCGGCGGCGTGGGTACCCGAGTCGCTGCCGCCGGAGCGCCGCCAGCGCGGCGGGCTCTCCACCACGTTCCGGGCCATGGGCGCGCTGGCCGCCCGGCGGGAGGTGCTCGGGTACGTGCTGGTGACGGCGTTCACCGGAGCCGCCCTGTTCACGTACATCGCCGGGGCCACGTTCGTGTTCCAGGACGGGTACCACGTGTCGACCACCGGGTACAGCCTGGTCTTCGCCACCAACGCGACCGGGATGCTGCTGGCCAGCGCGCTGTTCGGAGCGCTGGCCGCCCGGGTACGGGTGAACACGCTGCTCACCGCCGCGGTGAGCGGATCGGCACTGGCCAGCGCGGCGCTGGTGGCGGTGCTGCTCGCCGGCGGGGGAGGGCTCGCGGTCACCTGGAGCCTGCTGGTCGTCGCGCTCGCCGGCATCGGCGTCATGCTGCCGGCGTCCATGACGATCGGGCAGGTGCTCGGCCGCCGGTCCGCGGGCGCGGCCTCGGCGCTCATGGGCGGCCTACAGTTCCTGTTCGGCGCGGTGGCCTCGCCGCTGGTGGGCGCGATCGGCGCGGCCAGCGCGCTACCGATGGCGGTCATCATGGCCGGCGCCCTGGGCGCCGCGGTGCTGGCCCTGCTCTGCCTGGCCCGTCCCTGGCAGGGCCACGGCGAGCCGCACCTCACCTCCCGGGGCACCCTCGCGACGACCGCCGCCCCGGCCGGCACCGGCTAGGACTCGCGTGGGTTCGGCCCGCGCCGACCGAGCCGGCGCCAGCCAGCTCAGCGGAACTGCGCTACCGAGGGCAGTGCGTTGCCCTGCCAGTCGAACATGGTGAGGTTGTCGTTCGGGTTGCCCGCCCCTGGCTCCCAGCCGACGCCGGGGATCCACTCCGGCTCCCAGGCGAAGAAGCCGGCGCCGCGGCCGTCCGGTACCTGGCCGAGCACCTGGCGCAGCGCGCCGAAGTACCCCGCCTGGCCCAGGGGCGTGGCCGGGTACGCCGCACCGTCCGGCAACTGGCTGTCGCTGTCGATGAAGTTGGCCAGTTGGTCGCCGTTGCCGGTGGTCCACGGGTACGCCGTCTCCACCACCACGAGGTCCTTGCCGTAGCGCGGGGCGAGGTCGTTCAGGTTGGCCTGCAGCGCGGAGAGCGGCCCGTGCCAGAACGGGTAGTAGGACAGCCCGATGACGTCGAAGTCCACGCCGGCGGCCAGGATGTGGTCGTAGAACCAGACCGAGCCGCCGTTGTCGCCGCCCCGGTCGATGTGCACCATCACCTGTGCCGGGTCGCGCCGCCCGCACCCCTCGCGTACGCCCGCGATGCCCGCCTTGAGCAGCGTGGTGAACTCGGTCCAGTGCGCGCCGTCAGGCTGGTAGATCTGCCCGAGCGGCCAGAGCATGCCGGCGGTGACCTCGTTGCCCACCTGCACCATGGACACCGGGGTCCCCTGCCGCGCGAAGTCGGCCACGACCGTGCGGGTGTACCGGCGCACGGTCTCGGCCAGGGCGGGCAGGTCCTGGCCCTGCCACGCGGCCGGGGTGGTCTGGTGCCCGGGATCGGCCCAGAAGTCGCTGTAGTGCAGGTCGAGCAGGATGCGCATGCCGGCCGCGCGGGCCCGGCGACCCAGGGCCAGCGCGCTGGCCTCGGTGCTGTACCCGGCCGGCGGGTTGAGCCAGATGCGCAGCCGGACGTAGTTGGCGCCGTGCGCGGCCAGGATCCGCTCCACCGGGCGGACCACGCCACGGTCGCGGAACCGCACGCCGGCGGCCTCCAGTTGGAGGGTGAAGGACAGGTCGGCGCCGCGCAGCCGCGGCGCTCGGGAGCCGGCAGCGGCGGCGGGTACGGTCGTCGCCGCGGCTAGGACGCTCCCCGCACCCAGGGCGGGGACGGCGCGCAGCAACGCACGCCGTTGCGGGAGGAACTGGCGTGGACGCACCTTCAACTCCTCGACTCGGCAACTGTGAACGCTCACGGTAGCCCGGTGTGAGAGAGAACGGAAGCCCTTAGCTGACCGGTGGGAGCGCTCACAGAAGTGCTCGGGCCGCAGCCCAGTACGTCGACCATCGCGTACCCGGTCCGCGACCAGCGGTGCCCAGGGAGCAGCGGGCCCGTGCAACCGACCGTTGTGAGCGCTCCCAAGCCGGCATTGCCTTGGCTAGGCCGAGCCCGGGGGGATTGACACGCGGGGGAGCGGGTCGGAAACTGGGAGCGCTCACGGCTCGGTTGGCGATCCACGACGCGGGCTGCGCCTCGGGCTGTCCATCGTGCCGCCGGCCACGCGGTCCCGCCGCGGCGGCGGCCTGGCGGGGTCGACCTGCTCGGCGGGCCGGTCAAGGCTGAGAATATGGGATCGTGAACGGCACCTCCGCGGCCCGGGGCCGCCCGCAGCGCCAGCGCCCGACCATCAACGATGTCGCGGCCGCCGCCGGCGTGTCCCGGGGTACCGTCTCCCGGGTGCTCAACGGCGGCCGGGACGTGAGCACGGCGGCCATGGAGGCCGTACAGAAGGCGATGCGGCAGACCGGGTACGTGGTCAACCAGCACGCGCGGAGCCTGGTCACGCAGCGTTCCCAGTCGGTGGCGTTCATCCTGTCCGAGCCGCAGGACCGGCTGTTCGAGGACCCCAACTTCAACGTGCTGCTGCACGGCTGCACCCAGGCGCTGGCCGAGCACGACATCACGCTGCTGCTGACGCTGGCCGGCGGCCAGGAGGACCGCAAGCGGGTGACCCGGTACCTGACCGCGGGGCACGTGGACGGCGCGCTGCTGGTCTCCACCCACTCGGGCAACCCGCTGATCGGCGAACTGGTCGCCCGCGACCTGCCGGTGGTGGCCTGCGGCAAGCCGCTCGGGTACGAGCGCTCGGTGGCGTACGTGGCGGTGGACGAGCGGGACGGGGCCGCGCAGATGGTCGGGTACCTGCGCTCGATCGGGCGGCGGCGGATCGCCACCATCACGGGCCCGCTGGATACCGGCGGCGGGATCGGCCGGCTGGAGGGGTACCGGGACGCGCTGGGGGAGACCGACCCGGGGCTGATCGTCAACGGCGACTACACGCGGCGGGGCGGCGAGGCGGCGATGGAGCGGCTGCTCGCCCAGGCACCGGACCTGGACGCGGTGTTCGTGGCGTCCGACCTGATGGCGGCGGGTGCGTTGACCGCGCTGCACCGGGCCGGCCGGCGGGTACCCGACGATGTGGCCGTGGGCGGCTTCGACGACTCCAGTATCGCCACCGCCTCGCACCCGCACCTGACCACGATCCGCCAGCCGTACCCCCGGATCAGCACCGAGATGGTGCGCCTGCTGCTCGGCCTCATCGACGGCCAGAGCCCGTCCGCGGTCATCGTGCCCACCGAGTTGGTGGTCAGGGACTCGACGTGAGTGACGCGAGGCGGCCGGCCAGGTAGCGCTGTTCGACCTCGGTGGGGGCCAGCGCGATGGCCTCGCGGTACGCGGCGGCGGCCTCGTCCCGGCGGTCCAGCCGGCGCAGCAGGTCGGCGCGGG
>DATEJJ010001144.1:0-3211 GCA_035278125.1 Rugosimonospora sp. | reverse complement strand
CACCCCGCCGGCCGCGCAGCCGCCCACGCCGACGCAGGTGCCCGCGACGCCCGGGCACCGCACGGCGCACCGGCCGGCGGTGACCACGTCGCCGGTCCCACCCCCGCCGCTGGTACGCACGTACGAGGCGGAGTCGGACATCAACACGCTCGGCGGCGGGGCGGCGAAGCAGGGCTGCCCGGCGTGCTCCGGCGGGTGGCTCATCGGGTGGGTCGGGTTCAACAACACACTGCAGTTCAACGCGGTGATGAGCCCGGCGACCGGTACCGCGCAGGTGACGGTCTGGTACGTCAACGGGGATGCCACGCGGAACGCCCAGGTCACGGTGGACGGGGTGGTCGGCGGCTGGATGGCGTTCCCGAACACCGGCGACTGGAACACGGTCGGATCGATCACCATCACCATCCCCGTGGTGCAGGGGGCGAACGAGATCCGGTTCAACAACGATAACGGGTGGGCACCCTTCTTCGACAAGATCACGGTACGGCCGCCCGCCCGCTGAGCCGGTCGCCGGCGCTCGGGGTGCAGCATCGCTCGGGGTGCATCGCTCGGGGTGTATCGCCCGGGGTGTATCGCCCGGGTGCGTAGTCTGGGCGCGTGGCGAGGACCGAGAAGGTGGCCGCGAAGGCGGGTGGCGGGCGGCAGACGGGGCAGCGGGCGATCGTGGACGCGGCCCGGGACGCGTTCGCGGAGCGCGGGTACCACGGCGCCTCCATCCGCGACATCGCGAAGCGGGCCGGGCTGAGCCTGTCCGTCCTGTACTACTACTACGCGGGCAAGCAGGAGCTGCTGTACGCGCTGCTGGACGACGGGCTGGCCAACTACTTCGCGGGCTGCGAGCGGGAGCTGGCGGCGGCCGGCGCGGAACCGGCGGCGCGGCTGGGCGCGCTGGTACGGGCGACGGTGGAGTACCGGGTGCGCCGGCAGGTGCAGAGCAACCTGACCCTGCGCGAGATGCGCAACCTGGAGCCGGAGTACCTGCGCCGGTTCGTGCAGCGGCGGGACGCGGCCTCCCGGCTGTTCCAGGAGGTGATCCGGGACGGGGTGGCGGCGGGCGCGTTCCGTACTCCGCACCCGGAGGAGGCGCGCCGGGCGATCCTGGCCATGTGCAACGCGGTGGCGCAGTGGTACGACCCGGCCGGCGAGCTGTCCCCGGCCCAGATCGTGGACCGGCACGTGCACCTGGCGTACGCGCTCGTCGAGCACTGACGAGCTTGACAGCTGTACCGCTTCCGTCTAGTTTTCTAACGATCGTTCGACAAGTATCGGAGGGTCAGCGCATGCGCCGTACCGTGTTCACGGACGACCACGAGCAGTTCCGGGCCACCGTCCGCGAGTTCCTCGGGCGCGAGGTGGTACCGGTGTTCCCGGAGTGGGAAAAGGCCGGCGCGCCACCCCGCGACTTCTACCGGCGCCTCGGCGCGCTGGGCATCGTGGGGATCCAGGTGCCGGAGGAGTACGGCGGCGCGGGGCAGCAGAGCTTCCGGTTCAACGCGGTGCTCACCGAGGAGGTGGCCCGGGCCAAGGTGGGGCTGGGCGCGCTGCGGGTACACATGGACCTGGTGCTGCCGTACCTGCTCCGGTACGCCGACGCGGAGCAGCGCAAGCGGTGGCTGCCCGGGGTGGCCAGCGGCGACGTGATGACCGCGATCGCGATGACGGAGCCGGGTACCGGCTCGGACCTGGCCGGCATCCGCACCGGCGCGGTGCGCAACGGGGACCACTACGTGCTCGACGGCGCCAAGACGTTCATCACCGGCGGCCGCAACGCGGACCTGGTGCTCGTGGTGGCGCGCACCTCGCCGCCGGTGGCCGAGGACCGGCGCGCCGGGCTGAGCATCCTCGCGGTCGAGTCGGCCAGCCCGGGCTTCTCGGTCGGCCGCACGCTGGAGAAGATCGGGCTCAAGGCACAGGACACTGTGGAGCTTGCCTTCGCGGGCGTGCGGGTACCGGCCGAGAACCTGCTGGGCGAGGAGGGGCGGGCGTTCGAGTACCTGACCCACAACCTGCCGCAGGAGCGGTTGACCATCGCGATCGCGGCGCAGGCGGCGGCCGCCGCGGCGGTGGAGTCCACTGTGGAGTACGTGACCGGGCGTACCGCGTTCGGCAAGCCGGTGTCCAGCTTCCAGAACACGCGGTTCGTGCTGGCGGAGTGCGCGGCCGAGGTCGAGGCGGGGCAGACGCTGGCCGACCGGGCGCTGGAGGAGCACGACGCGGGGCGGCTCACCCCGGCCGACGCGGCGAAGGTGAAGCTGTTCTGCACGGAGCTGCAGGCGCGGGTGGTGGACAAGTGCCTGCAACTGCACGGCGGGTACGGGTACATTCTGGAGTACCCGATCGCGCGGATGTACGCCGACGCCCGGGTCAGTCGCATCTACGGCGGAACCAGTGAGATCATGAAGACGATTATCGCGAGGTCGCTGGGTCTGTGACTGGCGACGAGTTCGACGAGGTCCTGGCGGCGGTAAGGGAGTTCGTGCGCGCCGAGGTGGTGCCGCGCGAGGACGAGATCGACCGGACCGACGAGATCCCGGCGGACCTGCGCGACAAGGCCGCGCGGATGGGGCTGTTCGGGTACGCGCTGCCGCCGGAGTACGGCGGGCTGGGCTGCACCATGGCGCAGGACGTGCGGCTGGCCATCGAACTCGGGTACACCACGCCGGCGTTCCGCTCGCTGTTCGGCACCAACAACGGGATCGCCGGCCAGGTGCTCGTGGCGCACGGGACCGAGGAGCAGCGGCGGGCGTACCTGCCCCGGATGGCCAGCGGCGAGTTGGTCGCCTCGTTCGCGCTCAGCGAGGCGGAGGCGGGCTCGGACCCGGGCGGGCTGCGCACCCGGGCGCGGCGCGACGGCGACGGGTACGTGCTGACGGGTACCAAGCGGTTCATCACCAACGCGCCGCTGGCCGACCTGTTCGTGGTGTTCGCCCGCACCGACCCGCGGGCCACCGGTACCCGCGGAATTTCGGTCTTCGCGGTGGACGCGGCGCGGCCCGGCGTGGCCGTCGGCCCGCGCGACCACAAGATGGGCCAGGCCGGGGCCTGGACCGCCGACGTCGCCTTCACCGGCGTCCAGGTGCCGGCCGACGCGCTGGTCGGCGAACAAGCCCAGGCCGGCTACGTGACCGCCATGCGCAGCCTGGCCCACGGCCGGCTGATCATCGCCGCCATGTGCGTCGGCGTCGCGGCCCGCCTGATCGACGAGAGCGTC
>DATEJJ010001143.1:0-5194 GCA_035278125.1 Rugosimonospora sp. | reverse complement strand
CGGCGGCGCTGCCGGCACCCGCGTGCAGCGCGGCGATCGCGGCCTGTGCCTGGTACGGGCCGGGTGCGCCACGGGCCAGCGCCCCCGCCAGTACCGCCGTCCCCTCGGCGACCATCGCCCGGTCCCAGCGCGACCGGTCCTGCTCCGCCAGCGGTACCGGCCGGCCGGCGGCGTCCTCGCGGGTGGCGGAGCGGGAGTGGTGCAGCAGCATCAGCGCGAGCAGCCCGGCTGTCTCGCCGTCGGCGGGCAGCAGCCGGTGCAGCAGCCGGCCCAGCCAGATCGCCTCGTCGCACAGCTCCCCGCGCAGCAGCGCCTCCCCGCCGCTGGCCGCGTACCCCTCGTTGAACACCAGGTACACCACCCCGTGCACGCCGGTCAGCCGGGCGCGCAGCGCGTCCGGACCGGGTACCTCGAACCGGATGCCGGCTTCCCGGATCTTGCGCTTGGCCCGGACCAGCCGCTGCGCCAGGGTCGGCTCCGGTACCAGGAACGCGCTCGCGATCTCCCGGGTGGCCAGCCCCGCCACGTACCGCAGGGTGAGCGCCACCCGTACGTCCAGGGCCAGCGCCGGGTGGCAGCACGCGAAGATGAGGCGCAGCTGGTCGTCGGGTACCGGCATCTGCTCCCCTTCCTCCAGGGCCGGCGAGGCCCGGCGGTGCAGTTCGGGGGCGTGCCGCGCGAACGCCTGGTCGCGGCGCACCTCGTTCAGCGCCCGGCGCCACGCGGTGAGCGTGAGCCAGGCGCCGGGCTTCGCCGGTACCCCGTCCCGGGCCCAGGCCACCGCGGCCGCCGCGAACGCCTCCTGCGCGGCGTCCTCGGCGGCCTGCAGGTCCCCGAGGCGCCGGGCGAGGGTGGCCACCACCTGGCCCCACTCCTCGCGGAAGACCCGGTCCAGCGGCGTCACTCCAGCGCCGCCTGCCAGGCCGCGCCCTCCACCACCGGCCGCACCTCCACGGTGGCCCAGCCGATCAGCGGCATCCGGGCCGCCCAGTCCAGCGCGGTGTCCAGGTCGGGCACGTCCAGCAGGTAGAAGCCGAGGAGGTGCTCCTTGGTCTCGGCGAACGGGCCGTCGGTCAGCAGCCGCTCGCCGCCGCGCAGCCGCAGTGTGGTGGCGGTGTCGGTGGGCTTGAGCTGTTCGGCGGCGAGCAGGCCGCCGGAGGCGCGGACCGCACCGGTGTAGCCGAGCCAGTCCGCCATCGACTCCGGGCCGCCCGCCGGGCCGCTGTCGGCGGGGCGCGCCCCGGGTGCCGAGTAGATCAACAACGCGTACTTCATGCCTGCCTCCGGTGTCCGGGGTTCACCTCTCCAACGCACGGGAAGTACCGGATTCGACACCTCCCGCACCCGAATCCCGGGAAAGCTTTCAGGGTAATTACCCGGACCGGCGGACCCGCGTGTGGAGCGCTTCCGGCCCGTAGCCTTTCCCGCGTGCGGGTACTGGTCACCGGCGCGGCCGGGTTCATCGGTTCACACGTGGCCGATCTGCTGGCCGACGAGGGGCACGACGTGGTGGCGCTGGACGCGCTGCTGCCCCAGGCCCACGGCGGTACCGCACCCGCGTGGGCGGCCCGGCACCACCTGCTGACCGGTGACGTGCGGGACGGCGCGGTACTGGCGCAGGCGCTGCGCGGCGTGGACGCGGTGTGCCACCAGGCCGCGATGGTCGGGCACGGGGTCAACCCGTTCGACGCCCCGCTCTACACGACGCACAACGACCACGGCACCGCGGTGCTGCTCGCCGCCATGTACGCGGCCGGCGTGACCCGGCTGGTGCTGGCCAGCTCCATGGTGGTGTACGGCGAGGGCCGGTACACCTGCACCCGGCACGGGGTGGTACGCCCGGCGCCGCGGCGCGCGCAGGACGTGGCCGAGGGGCGGTTCGAGCCGCCCTGCCCGCACTGCGGCGCGGAGCTGTCCCCCGGGCTGGTCCCCGAGGACGCGCCGCTGCAGCCGCGCAGCACGTACGCGGCGACCAAGCTGGTGCAGGAGCACCTGGCCGGCGCGTGGGCGCGGCAGACCGGCGGCGAGGTGTGGGCGCTGCGGTACCACAACGTCTACGGGCCGCGGATGCCCGGACAGACCCCGTACGCCGGCGTGGCCGCGATGTTCCGGTCCGCGCTGGAGCGGGGCGAGGCGCCCCGGGTGACCGAGGACGGCCGGCAGCGCCGCGACTTCGTGCACGTCACCGACGTGGCCCGGGCGAACCTGCTGGCGCTGGTCAGCCCGGCCCCGGACGGCTTCACCGCGGTGAACGTCTGCTCCGGCGAGCCGCACACGGTCGGTGAGATGGCCCGCGCGCTGGCCGACGCGATGGGCGGGCCGGCGCCGGTGGTGACCGGCAGCGTGCGCCCGGGCGACGTGCGGCACGTGGTGGCCTCCCCCGAACTGGCCACCCGTACCCTCGGCTTCCGTGCCCGGGTCGGCTTCAACGACGGGGTGGCCCGGTTCGCCCGGGCCCCGCTGCGCGATCCGGCGGCCGATCCGGCCCAGGCCGTGGCCGTCGCCGCGGCAGCCGTCAGCAACCCGTAATCAGCACACCACCGTCGGGTGGTTCGTGCGGATGGCGGTGGCACGTTATCGTGCGAGAGTGATCCGGGTACCGTCCTCCTCCAACCGGGTGCACGCGGGATGAACACCCAGCTACTCGTCCTGGCGACCGCACCGGTGCCCGGTCGCGTCATGTCCCGGCTGTGCCCGCCGTGCACCCCGCAGCAGGCGGCCGAGGTGGCCGCCGGCGCGCTGGCCGACACGCTCCGCTGTGGACAGCACATGGCCGCCGCGCGGCGCACGGTGGTGCTGCACGGGCGGTACGCGCCACCGGCCGGCTGGTACACCGTCGCCCAGCACGGCGAGGACCGCGCCGACCGGATCGCGCACGCGTTCGCGGACACCGCGCTGCCGGACATCGCCACCCTGCTGATCGGCGCGCACACGCCGCAGGTGACCCCGGGGCTGCTCGGCTCCGTGAGCGCGGCGCTGAGCCAGGCCGACGCCGTACTCGGGCCGGCCGACGACGGCGGCTGGTGGGCGCTGGCGCTGCGCGACCCGTACCACGCGGACCTGCTCCGGGACGCACCACCGTCCACAGCGGACAGTTGCGAGGAGACGGTCTCGGTACTGCGCGAGAACGGTCTGCGGGTACGCTTCGCGGCGTCGCTGCGCGGCGTGGACACCCCGGCCGACGCGCGCTACGTGGGGGCACGCTGCCGGCCGGGCGCGTTCACCGCGGCGGTACGGGCGCACCTGCAAGCCGCCGCGCCGGTGCCCGCCGACGCCTGGTAGGGCGACCCGTCCCCCAACTGCACCATCCGCGCCACGGTACGGGCCAGCCGTGCCACCAGCGGTGCGACCCGCGCCACCCGCGCGTCGGCCCGGCGCCGCTCATCCTCGGTCATGTGCTCCAGCCGCCAGAGCACGGCCGGCAGGTACGGTTCCATCGGTCTGTCCCTTGTAGAGCTTCTCCCCATCCGGACATGCCGACGCTACGTCTTCGAGTGCACTGGAAGGCAACGGGTTTTCCGGTCACCCCCGCTCGGCGAGGAACAGCTCCCGGGCCAGCACGCCGATGTCGGCCTGGTCGGTGAACAGGCCGTCGATGCCGGTACGCAGGAAGGTGATCTGCTCGTCCAGCGCCTTGCCGTACCCGTTCGCGCCGGTACCCACCCGCAGGTCGGCGGGCAGGAACTGGTTCTCCGCCCGGAACGTGTACGGGTGCACCGCCAGCCCGGCCGCGTGCGCGTCGGCTACCAGGGAGGTGGGCGTACCCAGCGTGCCGTCCGGCCGGCGCGGGATGACCTGGCGCTTGTCCGGTCCGATCCCGGTCACGAACCCGGCCAGTTCGGCCAGCCCCGCCGGGGTCAGGTAGTCCGCGTACCCGCGCGGGTCGGCGAACGGGGTACCGGTCGCGCCGGTGAGGAAGACCTTCGGGCTGCGCAGCCCGTACGCCTCGTGCAGCGCGCGCAGGTTGCCCGCCTCGAACGACTGCACGAACACGGGCGCGTCCGGCCGGTCCAGCCCGTACCGGCGCAGCACCTCGACCAGCGGCGGCTCCAGCGGCAGGCCGAGCGCGGCGGAGTAGGTGGGGTGCTTGGTCTCCGGGTACACCCCGATCTCCCGCTCCAACTCGCCGGCCAGCCGCTCGCGCAGCCGCAGGATCTCCTCGAACGTGGGTACCTGGAACAGTCCATTGTAGAGGGTGTTCCGCTGCCGTACCCGCGGCAGCCGCTCCACCGCGCGCAGCGTCTTCAGCTCCGCCAGGGTGAAGTCCTCGGCGAACCAGCCGGTGACCGGCGCGCCGTCCAGCACCTTGGTGGTGCGCCGGCCGGCGAACTCGGGCCGCCCGGCCACGTCCGTGGTGCCGCCGATCTCCGGCTCGTGCCGCGCGACCAGCACGTGGTCCTTGGTGGCGACCAGGTCGGGTTCGATGAAGTCGGCGCCCAGCCGGGCGGCCAGCTCGTACGACGCGAGGGTGTGCTCGGGCCGGTACCCGGACGCGCCCCGGTGCCCGACGACCAGTGCCGTCGCGCGCTGCACCAACACGCTTGTCACGCCCGACCTCCCATACCCCGCAGTGGAGTTGACCCGGGCGTACCGCAGACGACGGGCGGGTGGCGGCGCCGGGAATTCTGGCCGTCGGCGCGCCGCCCGGCTCGGGATCTTGACGGGCGACACTTCGGCCTGCTTCGATCTCAGATAACCCACCTCGCCAGTGGGTTACCTGGGGAGGAGATCGGGCTGTGTCAGTCGACACGCCTACCGGCACCGTCGACGTACCGCGCCGCAGCGGGGTCCGGGACACCGCGCGCCGGCTGCTCACCGACCGCTGGGCGGTGGGCGGGGCCGCCGTGGCCACCCTGCTCGCGCTGGTCGCGGCGCTGGCGCTGATGGTCGCGGCGTCGGCCGATCCCTCCGCCTTCCTCGTCGCGAACCTCCGCAACTTCCTGGTCATCAACGTCTTCCTCGGCGTGTTCAACCTGCTGCCGATCCCGCCTTTCGACGGCGGCCATGTCGTCGAAGGCCTGCTGCCGCGGCCGCTGGCGCGACCGTATCGCAAGCTGAGCCGCTTCGGCTTCCCGCTGGTCCTCTTCCTGCTGGTCGTGCTGCCGGTGCTGGCGCCGCAGGCGAATGTCGTGCGCGCCATCGTCGTGCCGCCGTTCCGGGCGCTGATGCATCTGTTCGGCGCGATCGCGGGGTA
>DATEJJ010001142.1:0-3000 GCA_035278125.1 Rugosimonospora sp. | reverse complement strand
ACGACACCCGTCACCGGCGACACCCCCGTTCCGGTCGCGCAGAGCCGCCCGTACCCGGCGTTTCCGGGGGTGCCCTGGTACGTGTACCTGGGCGGCCTCGGGCTCGCGGCGGCGGTCGCGTACGGGCTGCGCCGGTACGTGGGGCTCATGTCCGCAGCCGCGGGCTGCGACCTGGGTGCGGCCGGCGGCGTACCCCACCTCAGGGAGCGGTGACGTGCGTTCGGAGCAGCGGTTGCAGCAGATCCTCACCCTGGTCGGCGGTTTCCTGATGCCGCTCGGCCTGGCGGTCATCGGCATCGGGTGGTGGGGCACCGCGCACACCGGGTACGTGTTCGAACAGATCCCGTACCTGGTGTCGGGTGGCCTGTTCGGGCTCGGCCTGACCGCCAGCGGCGCGCTGGTCTTCTTCAGCTCCTGGCTCGCCCGCCTGGCCCAGCTGCAACGCGAGCAGGCCGAGCTGGCGCGTCAGCTGCTGGAGCGGATGCCGGTCCGCGATCCCGCCTCGACCCAGCCCATCCCGGTGCTGCCCGACTAGCGCGCCGAGAGGAGTTCACGCACCCGGCTGACCTCCAGCTTCCCGGTCGGCGTGCGGGGCAGTTCGGGTACCAGCACCACCCGGCGTGGCAGCTTGTAGCCGGCCAGCCGCGGGCGTACCCACTCCAGCAGGTCGGCGGTGCTCGGCTCCGGTACGCCCGGGTGCACCGTGAGCACCGCGGCGACCCGCTCGCCCCAGGTGTCGTCCGGCTCCCCGATGACGGCCACGTCCGCGACCGCCGGGTGGGTCAGCAGCGCCTGCTCCACCTCGGCCGGGTACACCTTCTCGCCGCCGGTGTTGATGACGCCGCTCCCCCGACCGAGGAAGGTCACCGCCCCGTCGGCGTCGTAGCTCACGTAGTCGCCGACGATCACGTGCCGGACGCCGTTGACCGTGCGGTACGTCGCCGCGGTGCGCTGCGGATCCTTGTGGTACCCGAGCGGCAGCGACCCACCGAAGGCGAGCACTCCCGCTTCGCGGCTGCCGGGCGCCAGCGGTACCCCCGCGGCATTGACCACCAGGGTCTCCGGCGCCGGCCGGAACCGGCTCGGCAGGTCGCCCTCGGCCGCGGTGACCGCGAACGCGAACGGCCCGCCCTCGCTGGCGGCCAGGCCGTCGTAGATGGTCAGTGCGGCGCGGCGGTGCAGGGCGGCCTTCAGGTCGTCGGTGAACGTGGTGCCCGAGCTGATGATGGTCCGCAGCGACGACAGGTCGTGTGGCTCGCCGGCCCGCTCGGCCGCGACGAGGGCATCGACCAGCGGGCGGGCGATCGCGTTGCCGGCGATGAGCATGTTGTTGACCCGGTGCCGGGCCACCGCCCGCCAGACCCGCCGCGGGTCCAGGCTGGTGCCGCCGGCGAACACGACCTCCCCCGCGGTGAGCAGCGTGCCGAAGGTGTTGAACAGGCCGGTGCCGTGCATCAGCGGCACGACGGGGAGTGAGATCCGCGGCTGCCCGGTGCCGTGGATGCGTACGGCCGTC
Source organism: Rugosimonospora sp. (assembly GCA_035278125.1). Lineage (GTDB taxonomy): Bacteria > Actinomycetota > Actinomycetes > Mycobacteriales > Micromonosporaceae > DATEJJ01. Next base: position 1,484 of record DATEJJ010001142.1, on the reverse strand, counting down.
TCCACCGCCTCGCCCGGACTCTGCGGTGCGGGCTGGTCCATCGCCCGGTAGGTGGCGAAGGTGAGCGTGCGCAGCAGGTCGCCCTGCTGCCAGATGACGCCCTTGGGCCGGCCTGTGGTGCCGCCGGTGTACATGAACAGCCGGTCCGTGCCGGGCCGGGGCTCGTGCGGCAGCGGCGGGTAGGTGGCCTGCACCTCCTGGTACGCCATGGCCGGTACGCCGCCGGCCCCGGGTGCCGCGCCGACCGCGACCAGCAGGCGCAGGGTGGGCACCTCGGCGCTGGCGTGGCGGACCGCGTCCGCGAGCGGGCCGGCGTACACGAGTGCCGCCGCGTCCGCGTCGAGGAGCAGCTCGGTCAGCTCGGCGCCGCGGTACCGGTAGTTCACGTTGACGGGCACCGCGCCGAGCTTGAACGCGGCGAACACGGTCTCCAGGTACGCGGCCCCGTTGTACAGGTAACAGGCCACTGTGGACCCCGCCGTGACCCCGTGCGCGCGCAGCGCGGCGGCCAGCCGGGCGGCCCGCCGGTCGAACTCGGCGTAGCTCGTGTCACCGTCCGGCTCGCGCAGCGCGACGGCGTCCGGCAGTTCCCGGGCGATGCCCTCCCAGATCGTGCCGAACGCCATATCGACCATGACGAGGAGCCTACGCCCGGATTACCGACCCGACGGGACAGTGACCATTGATGACCGGCGCTACGGTAGGGCGGGTGGGCTTCGGGGTGCTTGGGCCGGTCGAGATGTGGGATGCCGGCGCACCCGTACCGCTCGGGCCGCCGCGCCAGCGCGCCGTACTCGCCGCGCTCCTGGTGGACTGCGGCCACCTGGTACCGGTCGACACCCTGGTGGACCGGGTATGGGGCGCGGAGGCACCCGACCGGGCCGCGCGTACCCTGCACACCTACATCACCCGGCTGCGCCGCCTCGTCGGCCCCGACCGGCTGGTCCGCCGCCCCGGCGGGTACCTGGTGGAGATCGAGCCCGACGCGGTGGACCTGCACCGGTTCCGGCGGCTCGTCACGCCGGTCGAGGCGCCGGTCGAGCGGCTGGCCCGGCTGCGCGAGGCGGTCGCGCTCTGGCGGGGGCAGCCGCTGGCCGGTATCGGTGGCGAGTGGGCCGAACGGATGCGCCGCACGTGGCAGCAGGAGCGGGTCGACGCGGTCGTGGCCTGGGCCGACGCGGAGCTGCACACCGGCGACCCGGCGGTGGTCTGCGCCCCGCTGCGCGAGCTGGTCGAGGAGCAGCCGCTGGTCGAGCCGCTGGTCGAGGTGCTGATGCGGGCACTGGCCGCGACCGGGCGCGGCGCCGACGCCCTGCAGCAGTACGCCGCGCTGCGCGAGCGGCTCGCCGACGAACTGGGCGCCGACCCGTCACCCGAGTTGCAGTCGACCCACCAGGCCCTGCTGCGTACCGGCCCGCCGCCGACGCCACCGCCGCGCATACCGACGGCGGTCGTACCGGCCGCGCCCGTCACCGAGGACCCGG
>DATEJJ010001141.1:0-3094 GCA_035278125.1 Rugosimonospora sp. | reverse complement strand
CGGGCGCTGACCCGGTGGACTTCGCCGGCCCGCAGCTGCGGCTGCCCGGCGACGCCGGCCTGCTGGACGCCTACCCGGCCACCGCGCCGGCGGCCGGCGGCGATCCGGCACAGCTCGCGTACGTCATCTTCACCTCCGGGTCGACCGGCCGGCCCAAGGGCGTGGCGGTGTCGCACGCCAGCGTGGCCCGGCTGTTCGGCGCGATGACCGGGCACATGGCGCTGGCCGGCGGGCACGTCTGGGCACTGGCCCACTCGCACGCGTTCGACGTGTCGGTCTGGGAGATCTGGGGCGCGCTGCTGCACGGCGGGCAGGTCGCGGTGGTACCGGTCGAGGTGGCCCGGGACCCGGACCGCATGCTGGACCTGCTGGTCGAGCAGCGGGTCACGGTCAGCACGGTCGCGCCGTCAGTGTTCCGGGCGCTGGTCAGCGCGGCGGCGCAGGGCGACCCCCGACTGTCCAAACTGGACCTGCGGTACGTGGTGTTCGGCGGCGAGAAGCAGCCCGGCGCGCAGCTGCTGCCCTGGGTGAGCCGGTTCGGCCTGGACCGGCCGGTGCTGCTCAACGTGTACGGGCCGACCGAGGCGACGGTACAGGTGACCTGCCGGCGGATCGGGCCGGGGGAGCTGGCCACACCGGGCGGCATCCCGCTGGGCGCCCCGCTCGCGGACACCTCGGTGTACGTGCTGGACCGGCACGGTCACCCGGTGCCCTTCGGGGTACCCGGCGAGCTGTACCTGGCCGGGCCGGGCCTGGCCCGCGGGTACCACGCGCTGCCGGCCGCCGTCGCGGAGCGGTTCCTGCCCGACCCGTTCGCCGGCGTGCCCGGGGGAGCGCAGCCGGAGCCGGGTTGTGGCGGAGGTGAGCACCCCCAACGCGTCTCCGGGGGAGCGCAGCCGGAGCCGGGTTGTGGCGGAGGTGAGCACCCCCAACGCGTCTCCGGGGCGCGGATGTACCGCACCGGGGACCAGGGGCTGGTCAGCGCGGGCGGGGTGCTGGACATCCTCGGCCGGGTGGACCAGCAGCTGAAGATCCGCGGGTACCGGATCGAGCCGGGCGAGGTGGAGTCGGCGCTGGCCGCGCACCCCGGCGTGGCCGAGACGGTGGTGATCGCGGACGAGCCGGCGCCCGGCGACAAGCGGCTGGTGGCGTACTTTGTGCCGGCCGGTGCCGGTGCGGACGCGGCCTCACTGGCCGCGCACTGCCGGGCCCGGCTGCCCGAGTACATGGTGCCGGCCGCGTACGTGCGGCTGGACCGGATCCCGCTGACCGCGAACACCAAGGTGGACCGGGCCGCGCTGCCCCGGCCGGACTGGGCGGCGCAGCTGGCCGGGCGGGCCTGCACCGCGCCCCGCAACCCGGTCGAGCAGGGCATCGCCGAGGTGTGGGTGCGGGTGCTGCGGCTGGACCGGGTCGGCGTCGAGGACGGCTTCTTCGAGCTGGGCGGCGACTCGATGAGCGCGGTCACGCTCTCCGGCGCGCTGCGCGCGGCCGGATACCCTATCTCGGTCCGGGACATCTTCGACGCCCAGACCGTGGCCCGGCTCGCGTCGACCCTCGCCGGACCGGCCGCCGCGGCACCCGTCGCGGTCGAGCCCTTTTCCCTGGTACGCGCGGCGGACTGCGCCGCGTTGCCGCCCGGCCTGGCCGACGCGTACCCGGTGACCCGCGGGCAGCTCGGCATGCTGGTCGAGGGGATCGCCGGTGGCCGGTACCAGAACGTCAGCGCCTTCCGCATCCGCGACGGCGAGCCGTTCGACGCGGGCGCGCTGCGGCAGGCCGTGGACCTGGTGGTCGGCCGGCACGAGACGCTGCGCACCTCGTTCGCGCTGCACGGCTTCAGCGAGCCGCTGCAGCTGGTACACGCGCGGGCGCAGGCGCCGGTGTCCACACAGGACCTGCGCGGGCTGCCCGCGCCCGAGCGGGACCGGCGCCTGGCCGAACTGGTCGAGGCGGAGCGGGCGGCCGGGTTCGACCCCGCCACCGCGCCGCTGCTGCGGGTCGGTGCCGCGCCGGAGAGCGGCGAGGCGTGGTGGCTGCTGCTCGCGCTCAACCACGCGGTCATCGACGGCTGGGGCTTCCACTCGCTGCTCATGGAGCTGGTCTCGGTGTACCGGACGGTCCGCTCCGGCGCGCAGCCGCCACCGGTGGCGCCGCTGCCGGTGCGGTACGCCGACTTCGTCCGGGCCGAGCGCGAGTCGCTGGACAGTGCCGAGGACCGGGACTACTGGCGCGGCATCACCTCGGGGTACCCGCGCGCCGGGCTGCCCGCCGGCTGGGCGGATCCGGCCGGCGGCACGGAGCGGTACCTGGTCCGGGTGGACTTCGCCGACCTGGAGCCGCGGCTGCGCGCGCTGGCCACCTCGGCCGGTGCCTCGCTCAAGAGCGTGCTGCTCGCCGCGCACCTCAAGGTGCTCAGCCAGGTCACGCCCGAGGCGCGGTTCGCCACCGGGCTCATCGTGGACGCCCGGCCGGAGTTGGCCGGCGCGGAGCTGGTCGCCGGCATGCACCTGAACACCGTGCCGTTCGGGTACGAGCGGGGCGCGCGTACCTGGCGGGAGCTGGTCCGCGCGACGTTCCGCCGGGAGGTGGAGCTGTGGCCGCACCGCCGGTACCCGCTGGCCGCGATCCAGGCGGACGCCGGTACCGAGAACCTGCTCGGGGTGGCCTTCAACTACCAGCACTTCCACCAGGTGGACACCGGGCTGGTGGACACCGAGGCGGGGCTGGGCGCGGGTGGTACCGAGTTCGCGCTGACGGTGACCACCCTGGCCGGGCGCCTCAACCTGATCAGCACACCCGCCATACTGTCCACAGTGGACGCTGACCGGCTGGCGCGGATGTACCGGCTGGTGCTGGCCGCCATGGCCGCCGAGCCCGACGGCGACGCCCGGGCGGTGTTGCTGCCCGAGGCGGATGTGGATCGTGTGCTTCCCGACCCCCTCCAGGGGGTGCGGAAGCACACACTGCCCGGCGTCCTCGACCTCATCGCGCGGCGGGTGGCGCAGGCGCCGGAGGCGCTCGCGCTGGCGGGCGGCGACGCGGCGGGGGAGCGGTGCGGCTACGCGGAGCTGGACGCACGGTCCGGCCGGCT
>DATEJJ010001140.1:0-4041 GCA_035278125.1 Rugosimonospora sp. | reverse complement strand
CGTACCGCGCGGTGCTCAGCGCCGGTATCGGGGGCGGCTTCCCCGGCCGGGCCGGGCTGGGCGCGACCGTACTCGCGACCGCGAGCATCGCCGCCGACCTGGGCGCCGACTCGCCGGACGGCTACCTGTCCCTGGACGAGCTGGGCTTCGGCAACACCCGCGCGACCGTCCACCCGGGACTGCTGGCGGCGCTCGGTGCGGTGCTGCCCGGCGCGGTACGCGGCGCGGTGCTCACGGTGTCGACGGTCACCGGTACCGCCGCGGTCGCGGCCGAACTGGCCCGGCGGTACCCGGACGCGGTCGCCGAGGCGATGGAGGGCTTCGGCGCCGCCACCGCGGCCGGGCAGGCGGGCGTACCCTTCGCCGAGGTGCGTACCATCTCCAACCCGGTGGGCCCGCGGGACCGCGGTGCGTGGCGCATCGCGGAGGCGCTGGCCGCGCTGGCCGGGGCGGGTCGGGCGCTGGGTAGGTTGGACTGGTGACGCTGTCGCTCGCCATCTCCCCGTGCCCCAACGACACGTTCGTGTTCCACGCGCTGGTGCACGGCCTGGTCCCCGAGGCGCCACCGGTCGAGGTGACCTACGCCGACGTCGACGTCACCAACACCGCGGCCGAGCGCGGCGGGTACGACCTGGTGAAGGTGAGCTACGGCGCGCTGCCGTGGCTGCTGGACCGGTACGCGCTGCTGCCCTGCGGGGGCGCGCTGGGCCGGGGCTGCGGGCCGCTGGTACTCAGCCGGGACGGCACCTTCAAGCCGGGCACGGTCGCGGTACCCGGCGACCGCACCACGGCGTACCTGCTGTTCCGGCTGTGGGCCGAGGGCCGGGCGGCGGAGCGGATCGAGGTGGTGCCGTTCCACCAGATCATGCCCGGCGTGGCGGACGGCCGGTACGACGCGGGGCTGGTGATCCACGAGGCCCGCTTCACCTACCGGCGGTACGGGCTCGCGTCGGTCGCGGACCTGGGCGAGTGGTGGGAGGGCGAGACCGGGCTGCCGATCCCGCTCGGCGCGATCCTCGCCAAGCGGGGCACGGTCGACCCGGGGCCGGCCGCCGGGTGGGTACGCCGCTCGGTGCGGCACGCGTGGGCGCACCCGGCGGCGAGCGAGGAGTACGTACTCGCGCACGCGCAGGAGTTGGAGCAGGACGTGGTCGCCCAGCACATCGCGCTGTACGTGAACCCGTTCACCGAGGATCTGGGCGAGGAAGGGTACGCGGCCGTGCGTACCCTCCTGGACCGGGCGGCCAGGGCCGGCCTCACGCCGGCGGTCTCAGACCTCTAGCTCCTTGGCGACCGCGTGCACCAGTTCGGCGTACTTCTTGGCGGTCTTCTTGTCCGGGAAGCGGCCACGCCGCAGGTCCGGCATGACCTTGGCCTCAAGTACCTTGATCATGTCCTCGATCAGGCCGTGCAGTTCCTCGGCGGGCCGGCGGCGCAGCTCGACCATGGACACCGGCGCCTCGATGAGCTTCACCGCGAGCGCCTGATCCCCCCGGCGGCTCTCCACGATGCCGAAGTCCACCCGCTGCCCGGGCTTGAGGTCCGCGACACCGCTGGGCAGCGCGGCCTTGCGCACGAAGACGTCACCGCCGTCGTCACGGGTGAGGAAGCCGAAGCCCTTCTCCGTGTCGTACCACTTCACTCGACCGGTCGGCACGTCCACCCCAAAGCATCTCGTCGCGTCACGTGTCTGCACACAAGGCTAACCACCAGGCTGCGCCTGCCCAACTGCAATCCGGCCCCGTTCGCGGTGAAACGTATACCCGTGGGGGCGTCACCGGAACCGTTCGGCCAGTTGGTCGTTGAGCGAGCCCGAACGGAACCCGCGCGGGTCGAGTACCACTGTGTCAAAGCCCCGCACGCAGGCGAGCAGATCGGGCCGCGCGGCCAGCAGCGGTACCGCCGCCGCGTCCACCTCCACCCGCGCGCCCTCGGCCCCCAGGTCGCGTACCCGCAGATCCCGCACGGCGATCCCGGCACCGGACAGCGCCGCGCGCAGCGCCGCCTCGGCCCGCTCCACCCGGGCCAGGCGCTCCCGGGAGATCTCCACCCCGTACGCGATCCGGCTGGACAGGCACGCGGCCGCCGGTTTGTCCCATGTGGACAGTTGCCAGTCCCGCGACGCCTGGCGCACCTGGGACTTGGTCAGCCCGGCATCGCGCAGCGGCGCGTGCGCCCCGCGCTCGTCCGCCGCCCGGATGCCGGGGCGGAAGCCGGCCACGGCGTCGTCCGCGTTGGTACCGGTGACGATCACCGCCGCGTGCGCGGCGGCCAGCGGTGCCAGCGTCTCCACCAGCTCCGCCTTGCAGAAGTAGCAGCGGTCCCCGGCGTTGGCCCGGTAACCCTCCCGGTCCAGCTCGGCGGTGCGCGGGGTGAGGTGCGCGACACCCAGCTGCGCCGGCAGCAGCCGCGCCTGCTCCAGCTCGGCGGCGGGCAGGCTGGGCGAGACCGCGGTCGCCGCGACCACCCGTTCAGCTCCCAGCGCGCGTACCGCCGCCGCGAGCACGAACGCCGAGTCCGCGCCGCCCGAGTAGGCAACCACCACCCGGCCCAGCGCGCGCAGCCGGTCGTCCAGGTCGGCCAGGCGCAGTGCGAGCAGGTGCCCGGCGAACCAGTCCGGGAAGCCGGTCAGGTCGGCCAGCACGGTCGCGGCACCCGCCTCCGCCAGCTCGGCGGGCGAGCACGGCCCGGTCGCCACGCCCACCGCCGGTACCCCCGCCGCCACCGCCGAGGCCATGTCCGCCACGTGGTCACCGGCGTACGCGACCGCGCCGCTGTCCCGCAGCACGCTCGTCTTGCCCTCCGCGAAGGCCAGCCCGTACACGTGGTCCACGGCCAGGCCGAGGTGGCGCAGGTGCAGCTCGGCCAGCTCCGCCTTCTTCGCTGTGATCACCACCACCCGGCCACCGGCCGCGCGTACCGCCTCGACCGCCTCGCGGGCACCGGGCAGCAGCGAGCAGGGCGCGATCGCGTACTCCGGGTACAGCTCGCGGTACGCGAGGACCGCCGCGTCCACCTGCTCCGGCGGGAACCAGTACGCCAGCTCCTGCGGCAATGGCGGGCCGAGCCGGCGTACCGCCGCCTCCGCGTCGATCGGCACCCCGGTACGGGCGGACAGCTCCCGGAACGCGGCGGCGATCCCCGGCCGGGAGTCGACCAGGGTCATGTCGAGATCGAAGCCGACCGTGGCGGCCCGGCCGGTCACGTCAGTGCGCGGCCGGCTCGTCGGTGTCCGGCTCCGGATGCACGTACGTCAGCACCTCGACGGGCAGCGGGAAGCGCAGGTCGTCACCGAACGGCGACGCCGCACCGGCACGGTCGGCGGCGAACTCGCTGACCGCCAGCCGGCCGGGCTTGACGACCCGGGACCGGCTGGTGCCGGCCGGCGGTACGCCGGTGGCCTGATCGGTCGTGGCTAGCGCCCTGGTCATGCTGGGTCCTCCTGGGTGACGGTTCCGTCGAGGTCAAGTCTTCCACACGCCTGGCGGCGCGTGGCGGCCGGCAACTTGTCCACCGGAGGCTTTCGTGGGACGGCCGTTCGACGGTTAGCGTGGACAACGATGGGCAACACACTCGCCGACCAGTTGTGCGCGCTGCCAGACGATGGCTTGGCCGCGCTGCTCGCACTGCGCCCCGACCTGGTCGTGCCGGTTCCGGCCGACCTGTCCGCGCTGGCCGCCCGGGCGCAGACCCGGGTATCCGCGGCCCGGGCGCTGGACCCGCTGGACCGCTTCACGCTCGAGGTCCTCGACGCGCTCCGGGTCTCCCGCGCCGGTCCGGGCGCGGTGCTGCCCGACGGGATCGTGCGCCACCACTCCGACGAGGACGCCGGTGCTACCTCGGTCGAGGCGGTGCTCGCACTGTTCGCCGCCGGGCGGGACGCGCCGCCGCCGGCCGCCGTACGCACCGCCATCGACCGGTTACGCGCCCGCTTCCTGGTGTACGGCCCCGAGTCCGCACTCCGGGTCGCGGCCGGCGTGGACGAGGCGTGCCCGCCGTACCCCGCCGGTCTGGGGCGCCCCGCCACCGAGCTGAGCGCGG
>DATEJJ010001139.1:0-3979 GCA_035278125.1 Rugosimonospora sp. | reverse complement strand
GCTGGAACCGGTGGCGCCCGGGCACACCGCGCGCTGCCTGCGCCTGGCCGAGGTCATCCGCGACCGTGCGCAGCCGGCGTCCGGGCCGGGCGGTGTGCGGTGACTCCCGCCGGGGCGCCGCTGGAGGCGCCGGCCCTGCTGCGCATCAAGGACCTGCGCGTGTCCTACCGCCGGCACCGCCGGCCGGTGCGGGTGGTGGACGGCGTGAGCCTCAGCGTGGACCGCGGCGAGACCGTCGCCGTGGTCGGCGAGTCCGGCGCCGGCAAGACCAGCCTGGCGCGGGCCGTCGTCGGGCTGGCACCGGTCGAGTCCGGCACCATCGAGCTGTGCGGGCAGGACGTCACGCGGGCCACCCCGCGCCAGCGCCGCGGCCTGGCCCGCCGGGCGCAGTACATCTTCCAGGATCCCTACAGTTCGCTGAACCCGGCCCGCACCATCGGCCAGACCCTCGAAGAGCCGTTGCTGGCACGCGGCGTGCGCGGCGCCAAGGCCGCCCGCCGGATCGAGGAGATCCTCGACCTGGTGGGTATCCCGGGCAGCGCGCGCAGCCGGTACCCGGCCGCGTTCTCCGGCGGACAGCGGCAGCGCATCGCGATCGCCCGCGCCCTGCTACCCGCGCCGGACCTGGTGATCTGCGACGAGCCGGTCAGCGCGCTGGACCTGTCGGTGCAGGCGCAGATCCTCAACCTGCTCCGCACGCTGCAGCAGCGGTTCGGTATCGGCTACCTGTTCATCGGGCACAACCTCGACGTGGTACGGGTCGTGGCGCACCGCACGATCGTCATGCGCCACGGCCAGGTTGTCGAGGAAGGACCGTCCGATGTGGTCGCCCGAGAGCCGCGGCACCCGTACACCCAGGCCCTGCTGGCCGCGACACTCCCCGCCGACCCGGCACAGCGCCGGGCCCGCAGGGCGCTCGCGCCCACCCTCTAGTCCCTCACATACAGCAGGAGTACGTCGATGCGAAGCTCAATCAAGGCGACCGCCGCGTTATGCGTGGCGGTACTGTCCACAGTGGCCGGCTGCGGTACCGGGCACCGGTCCGGCTCGGCGGCCACGACCACGACCCTGCGGGTCGGCATGAACGCCGCCGTGCAGACCCTCGACCCGGCCAAGAGCGGGCAGCCGCCCGTGCTGGTGTTCATCTACGACCCGCTCATCTACAAGACCAGCGACGGCAGGTACCAGCCGGACCTGGCCACCTCGTGGAAGTACACCGACAGCACCCGCCGGTCGTTCCAGTTCGCGTTGCGCAGCGGCGTCACGTTCGCGGACGGGTCCGCGCTGACCGCGGACGCGGTGAAGAAGTCGTTCGAGTACTTCCTCGCCACGCCGAACCCCAACCTCTCCGAGGTCGGCGCGATCGACACCGTCCAGGTCGTCGACGAGCACACCGTACAGATCAACTACAAGAGCGCCTTCCCCGACGCGGTCCAGTCGCTGTCCCAGTACTACGGCATGGGCATGGTCATCGGTCCGAAGGGCCTGGCCAACCCGGCGTCCCTGGCCACCTCGGCCGACGGCGTCGGACAGTACACAGTGGACTCGGGCGCTACCGTCGCCAACAGCCTCTACACGTACAACGCCAACGCGAAGTACTGGAACCCGGCTGCGGTGCGGTACAAGCAGGTGCAGGTCAAGGTGCTACCGGACAACAATGCCCGGATGGCGGCCCTGCGGTCCGGACAGATCGACCTCGCGGTCCAGGTACCGCTGTCCCAACTCGGCGCCGCCACCGCCACCGGGTACACCGTCATCAAGTCGCCCAGCACCTGGATGGTGCTGTTCTTCGCCAACCGGCTCAAGGGTCCGCTGGCCAACCCGCAGGTACGGCAGGCGCTCAACTACGCCATCGACCGGGACGCCGTCGTGAAGGACTTCTACCAGGGCTTCGCCGAGAGCCAGGACCAGTTCTCCCCGGCCGGTACCGTCGGCTACGCGCCCGACCTGGCGGCGACGTACAGCTTCGACGCCGCCAAGGCCAAGTCCATGCTCGCCGCCGCCGGGTACCCCAACGGCCTGACCCTGCACGTGCTCACCGCCAGCGTCACCGATCCGGGCGGCCTGCTCGGCCAGACCGTCAAGAGCCAACTCGCCAGCATCGGCGTCACCGTCGACCTGACCGTGGAGTCAGGAAACTTCTCGCAGTTCGGCGCCGACCTGTCCGGCGGCAAGTTCGACACCATCCTGTGGAACCTGTTCTCCGCCGACATCTACGCCGCCGTCAACGGCAACTTCGTCGGTACCGGACTGCTGAACAGCTACAAGATCAGCGACTCCACAGTGGACGGGCTGCTCCAGCAGGCGGCATCCGCCTCCGACGACCAGTACGGCGCCGCCTCCGCGAAGGTGAACGCGTACCTGACCCAGAACGCGTGGGGGGTACCGATCGCCACCCGGTACAACACCGACGTCGCCATCACCGCCATCAAGGGCGTCAACACCAACCCGGTGACGCCGACCGTGGACCCGGTCGGGCCGGACGCCGGGCTGTCCTGGGCACCGTAGCGGCTGCCCCGCCGAGGGCGTCGATCCGGGCTCTGGCCTGTACGGCCTCCGGGTGCTCCAGGTCGGTGAGGATCTCCGCGGCTTCGGACAGGGCGGCGCGGGCCGCGGACGCGTCGCCCTGTACCCGCAGCGTGTCACCGAGGTGGAGGAGCACGGTGGCCTGGTCGTACCGGCTGGCCAGGCGCCGGTACAGGCGCAGCGCGTCGTGGTACCAGATGAGCGCCTCGGTGTGGTGCCCGAGGTGGTGCTCGGCGTACCCGAGACTGTCGCAGGTGGACGCTTCCCCGTGCGGGTCGTTGATCTGGCGGAACAGGTCGAGGGCGCGCCGGCAGGACGCGAGTGCTCCGGCGTGGTCGCCGAGCAGGCAGGAGTACCAGCCGACGGCGTTGTGGGCGAGCGCCTGCCCGCGGTGGTGGCCCGCGGCGCGGTACAGCGTGAGGGCCTGCCGGGCGTCGTCGAGCGCGTTGGCGTGCCTGCCCAGCCGCTCCCACAGGTGGGTGAGGTTGTAATGGACCGAGGCGAGGCCGGCGCCGTCGCCGGTCTGGCGGTAGAGCGCCAGGGCGTGGTGGTTGTGATCCAGCGCCTCGGCCGTCCGGCCGAGGCGGACGCTGGCGTTGGCGAGGCGGCGGTGGGCCAGCGCCCGCGCGCCGGGATCGTCCAGCTGTTCGGCGGCGCGCAGGGCGGTCTGCCACATGACCAGGCGGTCGTGCCGGTGGCCGCTGCGGAACAGGTAGGTGTCCAGGCTCCAGGCGAGCTGCCAGGCGTGGGTGGGGAAGCCCGCGCCCGCGGCACTGCGCAACCCCGCCTGGAGCACGGGTAGGGAGGCGGCCAGCCACGCGGTCGCCTGCTGCTGGTCGGCGAAGCGTTCGGCGGCGACTCCGGCGGCGGGCGGGGCGAGCGGTACCGGGATCGCGTCGTCGTTCGGGTCCAGCACGCCGGCCGCGGCGTGGGCGGCGTGGACCTGGTGGTCGAACAGGCGGATCAGGGCGGCGTGCCGGGTGTCCTCGGGATCCACCCGCAGGGCGAGGTCGGCGGCGTAGGCGCGGAGCAGGTCGTGGAGCGCGTACCGGCCCGGCAGGTACTCGGTGATGAGGGCCGCGTCGGCGAGTTCGGCGAGCAGTGCCGCGGCCTCGGCGGGCGGCAGGGCCACCAGGCTGGCGGCTGCCCGCACCCAGATGTCCGGCCCGGGCGTGAGGCCCAGCAGCCGGAACAGCAGGGTGGCCGGTGGCGTGAGGGTGCGGTAGGACCAGGAGAAGACCGCCCGCGGATCGGTGCTGGGATCGTCACCGGTGAACCCGTCCAGGGCGGTACCGCGGCGGCTGCCGGCGAGCTGCGCGGCCAGCGTACCCAGCGCGAGGTCGGGGTGGGCCAGTGCCCGGGCCGCCACGATGACCAGGGCCAGCGGCAGCCGCCCGCACAGCGCCACGATGTCCGCGACCGCCTTCGGCTCGGCCGCCACCCGGTGCCGGCC
>DATEJJ010001138.1:0-15975 GCA_035278125.1 Rugosimonospora sp. | reverse complement strand
CGCGTGTACCGCCCGGGTCGCGTCCGCCGACCGGTACACGGTCTGGGCCCGGGCGTAGCGGCGCAGGTCGGCGACGGTACGCGGGCCGTGCCGGCGGACCTGGTCGAGCAGCAGCCGGCGCAGCGGGCCGACGTTCGGGGTGAGCGAGATGTCCAGCAGCGCGCGGTCCGGGTCGGCCGGATCCCGGTACCGCACCCCGGCGTACTCGTCGACCGCCCACAGCGCGTCCTTGACCGAGTCCAGGTGGCGCTCGGTGTTGGTGCCGAAGAACAGCGGGCGGCTGCGCCCCGGCCCATCCACCAGTTCCACCGAGGCGACCAGCGTGAAGCCGGCGGCGTGCAGCCCGTCCCGGAAGGCGGCCGGGGAGGCGCCGTCCGGATCGAGCACGATCAGCGCCTCCCCGCCCCGGTCGCGGGCGATCGCGGCCAGCGTCTCCGCGTCCGGTGCCGGGCGGCCCGCCGCATCCAGGAAGGCCAGGATCGGAGCGCCGAACGCGCCCGCCCCGGTCAGCGCCGGTACCAGCCCGCCCGCGGCGGTGTGCACCCGGCAACGGTCCGGCAGGTCCAGTTCGGCGGCTCCCGCGGCCAGCAGCCCGGCGAGGTGGGCCGGATCGTCCTCCACGAACACCAGGTCCAGCCGGCGCTTGCGGAGCAGGTCGGCGAACTCGGCGAACACCCGCAGCGCGGCCACCCCGGACGGGTCCACGCCGCAGCCGTACGCCTGGGCGTACGTCATCCGCCGCGCGCTGTGCAGCACCGCCGGGGCACAGCCGTCCAGGTACCGCACCAGCAGCTCGCGGATGACCGGGTCGTGCGACGTGCCGGCCGCTGCCGCCATGCCTTCCATGATGCGGCCAGGCGGCCGGCCACGTCAGCTACCGGTCCAGCCGGACCAGCGCTACCGGTCCAGCCGGACCAGCGCCTTGCCGATGTTCTCGCCGCGCAGCATGCCGAGGAACGCGGCGGGAGCCTGCTCCAGCCCGTCCACCACGGTCTCCTCGACGTGGATCTGGCCGGCGGCGAGCCACCCGCCGACCTCGGCGAGGAAGTCCGGCAGCCGGTCGTAGTGGTCGAAGACCAGGAACCCGCGCATGGTCAGCCGCTTGGAGATCAGCAGCGAGAGGTTGTCCGGCCCGGGCGGCGGCTGCGTCTCGTTGTACCCCGAGATCGCGCCGCACACCGCGACCCGCCCGCCCCGGCGCAGGGCCGCGAGCGACGCGGTCAGGTGCTCGCCGCCCACGTTGTCGAAGTACACGTCGATGCCGTCCGGGGCGGCCCGCTTGAGCTGCGGGCGTACCGGGCCGTCCTTGTAGTTGAACGCGGCGTCGTACCCGAAGCGCTCGGTGAGCAGCCGTACCTTCTCCGCCGAGCCGGCGCTGCCGACCACCCGGGCGGCCCCGCGCAGCTTGGCGAACTGCCCGGCCAGGCTGCCCACCGCGCCGGCCGCGCCGGAGACGAAGACGGTCTCGCCGGCCCGCATCGCGGCGATGTCGACCAGCCCCACCCACGCGGTCAGGCCGATGCCGCCCAGCACGCTCAGGTACGCGTTGACGCTGGGCACCGCGGTCGCGTCGACGGTACGGAACCCGGCCGCGTCGGCCAGCGCGTAGTCCCGCCAGCCGAAGTCGTGCAGCACCACGTCGCCAGGCTTCAGCCGAGGGCTGTTCGAGGCGACCACCTCGCCGACCGCGCCACCGGTCAGCGCCTCGCCGACCTGGAACGGGGGCACGTACGACTTGACGTCGTTCATCCGCCCGCGCATGTACGGGTCGACCGACATCACCAGGTTGCGGACCAGCACCTGGCCCGGCGCCGGGTCGGGCAGCTCCACGGTGGCCAGCGCGAAGTTGTCCGGGGTGGGCCAGCCGCTGGGCCGCGACGCCAGCCGGATCTCGCGACTCTTCGTACTCACACCAGCTCCACGGTCACGTCGATGTTGCCCCGGGTGGCACGCGAGTACGGGCAGACCTGGTGCGCCTGGGCGACGAGCTGCTCGGCCGTGGCCCGGTCCACCGCGGGGAGTGACGCGCGCAGGGTGACCGCGAGCTGGTACCCGCCGTCGCCGGAGGGGCCGATGCCGACCTGCGCGGTGATCTCGGTACCGGACACGTCGGCCTTCGCCCGGCGCGCCACGGCCCGCAGCGCGCTGTGGAAGCAGGCCGCGAACCCGGCCGCGAACAGCAGCTCCGGGTTGGCCGCCCCGCCGGCGCCGCCCATCTCCACCGGGATCGCCAGGTCCAGGTCGACCAGCCCGTCGCTGGACCGGACCTTGCCGTTGCGGCCGTCGCCGGTGGCGGTGACCTCCGCCGTGTACAGCGTCTTCACGCGTTCCTCCTCATCGTGGGGTCGAGGCGGTGACCGCCTCGGTGAGCGCGACCAGCGTGTCGCGCAGGGCGGAGAGCGCGGCCGGGGGTAGCCCGCTGGCCGCCGCGACGGCACCCGGTACCGCGGCCGCCTCCCGCCGCAGCCGGTCACCGGCCGGGGTGAGGCTGATCACCACCGACCGCTCGTCGGTGCTGCTGCGCCGCCGTACCACCAGGCCGCCCGACTCCAGCCGCTTGAGCAGCGGCGACAGGGTGCCGGAGTCGAGCATCAGGGCGCCGCCCAGCGCCTTGACCGTGGTGTCGCCGTGCTCCCAGAGCACGAGGAGCACGAGGTACTGCGGGTAGGTCAGGCCCAGCCGGTCCAGCACGGGCCGGTACAGCGCGGTGACCGCCCGGGACGCCGCGTACAGCGCGAAGCAGACCTGCCGCCGCAGCTGTAGGTTGTCGCCCTCCACGGGGTAAACAGTAGGACGCAATTCGGTTGTGCACAATGAAGTGCGACCGCGGTCACCCGGTGCGCGGGCTGCGATGGGTGGTGGACGCGCAGAGGCTCGCCCTCGCCGGGCTGCCGCCGTCCGGCACCAACCTCCACAATGGACGCTCTACTGTGGAGGTCGGAGGGCTCACCAGCCGGACACCGCCACGACGGCCATGGCCCCCAACAGGACCAGCAGGCCGACCATGAGAAGCAACCCCTGCTCGCTGTCCAGGCGCGGCCTGCGCGCCCGGTCGACCTCGGTGCCCGCGTCGGAACCCACGTCGGTGCTCACCTCGCCTCCACCCGGTCTCTCCCCGCCTACGCGACATACCCGCTGGGTCGGCGATTACCCCTGCTTCTTCGACGGTAGGTCGGCGCGTGTGGCGAAGAATCACGGATTCGTGCCGCACGGGATACGGTTCGGGGGTGACCGCGCTGGTGGGTACCCCGGGACAGGAGGCCACGCCGACCGACCGGCTGGCCGCGCACCTGACGACCTGGCTGGGGGCGTGGCCGCCGGGCGGGCCGCTGACCGTGGTGGAGTCGCCGGCGCGTACCGAGCCGGGCTGGGACGGGCAGGTGCACGGCGCGGTCGGCGTGGCCACCCCGGACGGCGCGGTGCTGTCGGTACCGCCCGGTGCCGGGGCGCGGGTACGCGAGGTGGCCGGGGCGTGGACGGGGCTGCCCGGGGTGCTCGCCGCCGCGCTGGACCGCCCGGGTACCCCGATCTGGCTGGGTACCCTGCGCTGGACCGCGCGTCCGGCGGACCTGCCCGGGGTGGGCGTGTGGCTGGCCGCCGACGATCCGGTGCTGCCGCCGTGGCTGCGTCCGTTCGGCGGGCAGGTGCTGGTCGCGCTGGACGGCGGCGAGTACGCCGCGGGGGTGGGGCTCAAGCGGCACGACGGGTACGGCGTGGAACTGGCCGTCGGTACCGACCCGGGGCACCGGGGGCGCGGGCTGGCCGCCCGGTTGGTCGCCCAGGCGGCCCGGCACATCCTCGCCGCCGGCGCGGTACCCACGTACATCCACGACCCGGCCAACACCGCCTCGGCGCGTACCGCCGCCGCGGCGGGCTTCCCGGACGAGGGCTGGCAGGCGCTGGGGATGCCTCCCGCGAAGCGCCGGTAACCGCCCGGGTGGGCGGATTGTGCCCGGGGGTGCTTCCGTTCACGCCGTCGCATCCGGTACGCTGCCAAACACTCGGCCGGCGTCTTCCCCCGTGGACGCCGGCCGGGCCTTTGTCCCACCCGCCGGCGCCCGGCCCCGGTCCACTGTGGACTGCGGTGGGCCAGCTTACGGAATGCTTTACCAGGTGGGAGTGGATGGGGCGGGACTGTTGATCGCGTAGTACGCTGCGTCAGGCAAGGCGCCTCCGGCTTGTAAAAGATCGTCGATGAGCTGCGGTACGCGTCGGGGGAGGTGGCACGCGCGTTGGGGACCGAGCCCGCCTCCCTGCACATCCAGCAGCTGGTCGAGCTGCTGGCCGTGGTGTCCTCCTTCCCGGACGAGGCGTCCGCGGTACGCAGCGCGGTGGAGCGCTCGGCGCAGGCGCTGGAGGCGGAGGTCGCCGCGGTCGTCGTCGCCGACCGGGTCGCCGCCTCCATCGGGTTCCCGGCCGGGCAGGTACCCGAGGCCGACCTGGTCGCGGTGGCGCAGCGGCGGCGGGGCTGGCTCGCGGTACCCGGTGTGGGGCGCTGCCCGGCCATGGCCGCCTCCTGGGGCGGTACCCACCCCGGGCACCTGGTGCTCGCCCGCTGGGGCGAGGAGGGCTTCTCCATCGAGGAGCAGAACCTGGTGCGGGGCATGGCGCGGCTGCTGGAACTGGCCCTGACGATGCTGCGCACGCTGCAGGCCGAGCACGAGATGCGCCAGCACAGCGAGCGGCAGGCCACCGTGAACCAGCGGCTGGTGGTGGAGCTGCGGGAGCGGCAGCGGCTGCTGCAGCACCTGTTCGACATCCAGCGGGCGATCTCCCGGCGGCAGCCGCTGCAGCACATCCTGGACACCATCACCTCCGCCGCGCACAACCTGTTCGGCGACGACATCGTCGGGCTGTGGATGGTGGACGAGGGCGACCCGGAGCGGGCCTGGCTGCGCTCGGTGGTGGGGCTGGACCCGGAGCAGGCGCGGGCGCTGCCGCCGGTACCGCTGACCGACGCCGGTGCCGCGGGCGCCGCGATGCTGGTCGGCGGGCTGGTGGTGTACCACGGCGAGGCGGACGCGTCCCCGGTCATCGGCCAGTTCGCCGGTGGCCCGGTGTACGCCTCGCTGGCCGCGCCGGTACACGTGAGCGGGACGGTCTCCGGCGCGCTGCAGATCGCCTCGCGGCGGCCCCGGCGGGTGTTCAACGACTCGGACGAGCAGACCCTGCAGGCGTTCGCCGAGCACGTGAGCCTGGCGCTGACCGACGCGTACACGGTGAACCGGATGAACGTGGCGCTCAGCGACGCGCTCACCGGGCTGGACAGCCGCGGCCGGTTCCTGGAGCGGCTGGCCGGGCAGCTGGAGCGGGCCCGCCGGGTGGGCGCCACGGTGGCGCTGCTGTTCCTGGACCTGGACCGGTTCAAGGAGATCAACGACAGCCTCGGGCACAGCGTCGGCGACCAGTTGCTGATGGTGACCGCGGACCGGGTACGCAGCGCGCTGCGTACCGACGATGTGGCCGCCCGGTTCGGCGGCGACGAGTTCGCGGTGATGCTGCCCGGGGTGAGCGACCCGGCCGGCGCGCGGGCGGTGGCCGAGCGGATCATCGCGCTGATGGCCGAGCCGATGCTGGTGGCGCGGCAGCGGCTGCGGATCAACGCGAGCATCGGGATCGCGCTGAGCATCCCCGGCCAGACCGACCCGGCCGACCTGATCCGCCGCGCTGACGTGGCGATGTACCAGGCCAAGCGCAACGGCCGGGGCCGCGCCGAGGTGTACCGGGCCGCGATGGACGAGGCCATGGGCGAGCCCGCCGACACCCTCGCGTCCTGACCCGCGCACCGGGCGCCTGCCACTGTGCGGACAGACTCGTTGACATCCGCGGGTGGATGCATAGCATCGCCAGCACCCGGGTCCTGCCGCGGCCAGGGACGGAGATCGCGGCAGGACCCGGGCCTGTGCGGCTACTTCGCGTACACCTCGAACTCGTAGAGGGAGTACCCGTAGCTGGTGCCGCGGGTCACCCCGACCATCCGCACGTACCGGGCGGTGGTGGCGGTGAACGTGTCGTTGTCGATACCGCCGTCCCCGGTGGTGGTGCTGTAGACCTGCTTCCAGGTGCTGCCGTCGGTCGAGACGTCCACGTGGTACGCCTTGCCGTAGGCGGCCTCCCAGTTGAGGATCACCCGGCTCACCGTCTGCGACGAGCCCAGGTCCACCTGGATCCACTCGCCGTCGTTGTAGTTGGACGACCAGCGGGTGGTGGGATCGCCGTCGATCGCCTTGTCCGGCGTGTAGCCGGTCAGCGACTGGGTGCTGGAGGCGGTGGCCGTACCACCCAGGGCGAGGTTGGTGATGTTGTCACCGCGGTGCGCCGGGAACGAGACGACCTGCTGGTACGTGGGCCGGTTCTGCCACGCGATGAGCGGGTCGGTGACGCCGCCGAGCGGGGACTGCTCGATCGCGTCGGCGCACCACTGGTCGCCGGCCGAGCAGACCGTGTCCCCCGGGTACACCGTGCTCGCCGACTCGGCCGCCGCGCTGGACAGCGCCGACAGCAGCGCCGACCGGCAGGTGGCCAGGACCCCGCCGCCGCAGTACGTCACCGGCAGCGGGCTGGTCACCGACTGGCCCAGCACCGAGCGCAGGTCCTTGGACACGTACCCCCACCAGCCGAACTGGAACGACGAGCCCTTGTGCGGCTGCGTCTGGTTGGTGGAGCCGGGCAGGTTCGACACGTCACCCTGCTGGCCGCCCGAGGGCGACTCGTTGATCTGGATGGCGTTGATCAGCGACTGGTACAGGTCGCTGCCCAGGCCGGAGGAGAACTCCGCCGACACCAGCAGCGGCCACCAGGCGTCGAACACCCGGATCGCGTCCGCGTACTGGTACGCCTTGGCGCCGGACGAGGTCTCCAGCCGGTGCGCGCCGGAGTCGTACCACGCCTGCAGCGAGGCCACCGTGGACGCCAGGCTGGAGTCCGTGATGGTCTGGCTCTTCAGCACCTGCAGCAGCAGCGGCAGCACCTGCTGGGCGCGCAGGTCCACGCTGGCCGCGTTCTCCGCGATCTTCACCACGCCGGCCCGGTCCAGCTTGGTACCGGCCGCGATCGCCGCCTTCACCGGCGCGTCCAGCAGCTGTGCCCGCTGTACCGCGCCGTAGCTGAAGTTGCCGTCCGCCGCGCTGAAGTCCTTGGCCTGCTTGTTGTTCCAGCTGACGAAGTAGTCCTGGTCGACCGCCTGCGGGTGGGCCGAGGCGGCGACGTAGGTGGCGGTGTTGGTGCTCGGGACCCAGCCCTGCCACTCGTAGGAGGTGCTCTGCGGCAGGTTCGGGTCGGCGCCGCTGGCCCGTACCGGCTCCGCGCCCGAGGTGAAGTACCCGGCCTGGGTGGAGTTCACGTAGAACCAGTTGAACGCGTACCCGACGTTGGACGCGGCGTTCTGGAACCCGGCAGCGGTACCCATCTCGGCCGGGTCGTCGTACATCTGGAAGCCGATCGCGGAGTCCGCCTCGTGCCGGTACGTGGAGCGCAGCTGGGTGAACGCGTACGGCTTCCCGCCGACCTGCGCCCGCCAGCCGACCAGCCCGTAGTTGGTGCGGTACGTGATCAGCTTGTACGAGCCGGCCGCGGTGCCGTCGGCCGTGGTCGGCGTCCAGGAGTTGTCCTGCTCCAGCACGTCCATCGCGGTGCACGTGCCGCGGAACAGGTACCCGGTCGAGTTGATGGTGGCGGTACCGCCGGCCGGGTCGCACAGCGGCACCGCGTAGGTGTCGGTGATGTCCTGCTCGGAGGAGGTGGCGCTCCACGCGTAGTCCTGGCCCCGGCCGATGAGGACGTACTGGTTGAGGCCGGCGAAGCCGATGCCCCGCGCGCTGATCCCCGGGCCCTGCAGCTCCTCCAGCATGAGCAGCTGCGGTGCGGTGTACCCGGTCTGCGGTCCGAACACCGCGATCGGGTGGCCGGTGGCGGAGTTCGCGGCGGAGATGACCACCGCGTTGGACATGCCCCGGTGCTCGGTGGCGGAGCCCATCGCCAGCCCGGGCAGCGCGCCGCGGGCCGCGCTCGTGGTGCTGGTGCTCGCGGCCGAGCCGGTGGGGTCGTACACGACGGGTGACACGGTCGCGGTACCGGAGTCCGGCAGCACGACACTGGCCGCGTCGCCGCTGGTGGCCGGGGACTGGCCGTACGGGAAGCTCTGTCCGTTGTGGAGGGTCAGTACCGTCTCCGGGTCGTTCTGCTCGCGGAACGACTGCCACACCTGGTCGCCGAGGGTCTTGCCGTACTTGGCCTCGGAGGCGATGCGGACCAGCGCGGACTGCATCTCGCCGCCCCCGCCGCCGCCGAACAGCCCGCCGACCACGCCGGCGATGGCGATCAGGTCGGTCATGGTGAAGTTCACCGGGCCGCCGGCGTTGGTGATCGCGTCCAGGTGTCCGGTCACCACGTACTCGCCGGGGCAGTTGCGGTTGGCCATGCAGTGCGCGATGTACGCGTTCAGGCCCACGAGGTAGTTCTGTACGTCGGTGTAGAGCTGCGCGCCGCGGGTGCCGTTGCTCTTCAGCGCGTCGATCTGCGCCTGCAGGTCCGCCTCGGTGTACGGGGAGTTGCGCCAGACCGCCTGCTCCAGGGCCCGGTTGCTGGGCGCGCCGCCGGCGAACGAGGTGAGGTTGCCGCGGCCGACGTGGCGCAGCAGGTCGATCAGGAACAGCCGGTCCTCGCCGGCCGCGTAGCCGGCGCCGTACATCGTGCCGGCGCGGGTGGTACCGGTGATGTGCGGGATGCCGTACGACTTGTCCCGGACGATGGTGACGTCGGAGCGGGGTGACTCCGTGCTCTCCACCTGCCCGGCGGGTACGCCGAACGAGCTGTCGTTGTAGAACTGGCTGATCGCGCCCTCGGTCAGGCCGGAGGAGTTGTAGAGCAGGTTCGCGTACTTGTCGAGCTGGTCGGTGAAGTGGCTGGGGCGGGTACCCAGGGCCTTGAAGGACAGGATGTCGGCGAGGGTGGCGTTGCCGTTCTCGCCGGGCGGCAGCACGTCGTTGCACTGGCCGAGGCAGTAGTCGCTGAGCCCGGCGTATCCGGTCGCGGCCGATGCCGGGCTCAACGGCAGCGCGACACTGGCCGCCAGGAGGCTGGCGAGCGCGACAGAGATCATCGTGAGGCGCTGGGTTAGTCGTCGGTGCATGGGTGGACGCTTCCCTTCGACCGAGATGTGAATGTCACTCGGATACCGGATCTTAAGAACGCCATCAACCCGGGGCGATGGGATGTTACTGACGAGTTCACCTATCGTCAGTGAGGACGATTCGCCCAAAAGCCGCGACGAGCCGCTGTGCAGCCGTCTTCCGGACAATCCCGAGCCTCTACGAAGGCTGGTAGGGCACAATTCGATCTTGGAGACATCACCAAGGGAGACGATCATGACGGCACCCGCCTCGCAGCCCCTGTCCCAGCAGCCGCAGCAGCTGCCCGAATCGGCCCGCGCCCGGCTCGGCCGAGCCCAGCAGCAGGGCCGGCCCTTCTTCACCTCCGACCTGTCGGTGAACGAGTTCGTGCTCACCACGCAGACCGGGTTCGAGCCGCTCGGGCTGGTGATGGGCACCAGCATCTACCACGTCGGCATCCAGCCGTCCCGCTGGTCGGTCAGCCAGGAGCTGCAGGTCCTCAGCCAGGCGATGTACCACTGCCGGGAGCTGGCCATGGCCCGGATGGAGGCGGAGGCGGACGCGCTGGGCGCGGACGGGGTGATCGGGGTACGCATCCGGTCGCTGAACTACCCGTTCGCCTCGGACGTGCTGGAGTTCGTCGCGGTGGGTACCGCGGTCAAGTCGACCAGCGGGCAGGGGTACCGCACGCCGGCCGGCCGGCCGTTCACCTCCCACCTGTCCGGCCAGGACTTCTGGACCCTGTGGCAGCACGGCTGGATGCCCCGGGCGCTGGTACTGGGCACCTGCGTGTACCACATCGCGCACATGACCTTCCGCCAGATGCTGGCCAACCTGGGGCAGAACGCGGAGCTGGGGAACTTCACCCAGGCGGCGTACGACGCGCGGGAGATCGCCATGGCCCGGATGCAGTTCGAGGGCGAGCAGGTGGGCGCGGACGGCATCGTCGGGGTGACCGTGGCCGAGTCGGCCTGGGGCTGGGGCGAGCACGCGATCGAGTTCTTCGCGATGGGTACCGCGGTGCACCGTACCCACCCCGACGCGAACCCGGTCAGCCCCGGCCTGACCCTGCCGCTGGTCGGTTAGCCGGGAATCCACTCTTGTGCCACCGCCCCCGGGCTGGTAGACATCCGATGAATACATCGGATGTTCTGCGAAGGGTGCTCCGTGAAGCTGCTGCGAGTGGGCCCGCCCGGTGCCGAGCGCCCGGCCGTCCTCGATGCCACCGGCCGGCTGCGGGACCTGTCCGGCGTGGTGACCGACATCGACGCGGCGGCGCTGTCCCCCGCGGGCCTGGCCCGCATCGCCGCCGCGTCGGCCGCGGGCGGCCTGCCTGACCTGGACCCGGACGGGCTGCGGACCGGCCCGCCGGTGGCGCGCCCCGGCAAGGTCGTCTGCATCGGCCTGAACTATCGCGACCACGCCGAGGAGACCGGCGCCGCGCTGCCCGCCGAGCCGGTGCTGTTCATGAAGGCGCCGGACACGGTGGTCGGGCCGCACGACGACGTGTTCATCCCGCGGCACAGCGGGAAGACCGACTGGGAGGTGGAGCTGGCCGTCGTCATCGGCAGCCGGGCCCGCTACCTGGAGTCGGACGCGGCGGCGCTGGCCTGCGTGGCCGGGTACGCCGTAGCCAACGACGTGTCCGAGCGCGAGTTCCAGCTGGAGCGCGGCGGCCAGTGGGACAAGGGCAAGTCCTGCGAGACCTTCAACCCGCTGGGTCCCTGGCTGGTCACCCCGGACGAGGTGGGCGACCCGCAGGAGCTGGGGCTGCGGCTGTGGGTCAACGGGGAGCGCCGGCAGGACGGCACCACGAGGAACATGCTGTTCGGCGTCGCCGAGATCGTCCGGTACCTGAGCCAGTTCCTGGTGCTGTACCCGGGCGACGTCATCAACACCGGGACACCGGCCGGGGTGGCGCTCGGCCAGCCGGAGCCCAAGCCGTACCTGCGGCCCGGTGACGTGGTGGAGCTGGAGATCGACCGCCTGGGCCGGCAGCGCCAGCGCCTGGTGGCGACCCCGTGACGCGGATCGTCTCGCTGGACACCTACGACGTGCGGTTCCCGACGTCGCGGGAGCTGGACGGGTCGGACGCGATGAACCCGGACCCGGACTACTCCGCCGCGTACGTGGTGCTGCGTACCGACGCGGGGGACGGGCACGAGGGGCACGGGTTCGCGTTCACCATCGGGCGGGGCAACGACATCGAGGCGGCGGCCATCGGCGCGCTGCGGCCGTACCTGGTGGGCCGGCCGCTAGGCCCGCTGCTGGCGGACCTCGGCGGGTTCTGGAAGGAGCTGGTGCACGACTCGCAGCTGCGCTGGCTGGGCCCCGAGAAGGGCGTCATGCACATGGCCATCTCGGCCGTGGTCAACGCGCTGTGGGACCTGCGGGCCAAGCGCGAGGGGCGCCCGCTGTGGCTGCTGCTGGCGCAGATGCCGCCGGAGGAGCTGGTGTCCCTTGTGGACTTCCGGTACCTCACCGACGCGCTGACTCCGGACGAGGCCCTCGCCATCCTGCGCCGGGCCGAGCCGGGCCGGGCGGAACGCGCCGAGCGGCTCAGAAAGACCGGCTACCCGGCGTACACCACGTCGCCGGGGTGGTTGGGGTACGCGGACGACAAGCTGCGCCGGCTGTGCAAGGAGGCGGTGGCGCAGGGGTTCACCCAGATCAAACTCAAGGTGGGCGCCGACCTCGCCGACGACCTGCGCCGCATCCGCATCGCGCGGGAGGCGTGCGGCCCGGACATCCGCATCGCGGTGGACGCCAACCAGCGGTGGGACGTGGCGGCGGCGATCGCGTGGGTACGCGAGCTGGCGCCGTACCAGCCGTGGTGGGTGGAGGAGCCGACCAGCCCGGACGACGTACTCGGGCACGCGGCCATCGCCCGGGCCATCGCCCCGATCAAGGTGGCCACCGGCGAGCACGTGCAGAACCGCGTCATCTTCAAGCAGATGCTCCAGGCCGGCGCGCTGGCGTACCTGCAACTGGACGCCGCCCGGGTGGCCGGGGTGAACGAGAACGTGGCGATCCTGCTGCTGGCCGCGAAGTTCGGGGTACCGGTGTGCCCGCACGCGGGCGGGGTCGGGCTGTGCGAACTGGTGCAGCACCTGTCCATGTTCGACTACGTGGCCGTCTCCGGGTCGATGGAGGACCGGGTCATCGAGTACGTGGACCACCTGCACGAGCACTTCGTGGACCCGGTGGTCATCCGCGCGGGACGGTACCAGGCACCGGCGGAGCCGGGTTTCTCGGCGACCATGCGGGCGGAGACGCTCACCGCGTACGCGTACCCCCATGGTCCTATGTGGATGGACGCGGCCCATGGGTGAGTTCGACGGCTTGGCCGCGGTGGTCACGGGCGGGGCCTCGGGCATCGGCCTGGCGGCGGCGACGCTGCTGGCCGCGCGCGGCGCCCGGGTGGCCTGCCTGGACCTGGTGCCCGAGCGCGTACCCGAGCCGCTGCTGGGCCTGCGCGCGGACGTCACCGACGACGCCGCGGTGCGCGCCGCGGTGGCCGCCGCGGCGCAGGCGCTCGGCGGCATCGACATCCTGGTGAACAATGCGGGCATCGGCGCTCAGGGCACGGTGGCCGACAACCCGGACGGGGAGTGGCACCGCGTCCTCGACACCAACGTGGTGGGCATGGTGCGCGTCACCCGCGCCGCCCTGCCGCACCTGCGCGAGTCCCGGCACGCCGCGATCGTGAACACGTGCTCGATCGCGGCCACCGCCGGCCTGCCCAACCGGGCGCTGTACAGCGCGAGCAAGGGGGCCGTCCAGTCGCTGACCCTGGCGATGGCGGCCGACCACCTCGCCGAGGGTATCCGGGTCACCTGCGTCAACCCCGGCACGGCCGACACGCCGTGGGTGCGCCGGCTGCTGGCCGCGGCCGGGGACCCGGATGCCGAACTGCGCGCGCTGGCCGCGCGGCAGCCCAACGGCCGGCTGGTCAGCGCGGAGGAGGTCGCCGCGGCGATCGCCTACCTCGCCAGCCCGCTGGCCAGTGCCACCACCGGAACCGTGCTCGCAGTCGACGGCGGCATGCACGGGCTCCGGCTCCGCCAACCCGCGGCACCACCAGGCTGATTCCAGCACACATCCCCACCGCACACCCCAGGTATGAGCGAGGCATAGATGATCAACCGTAAGACGGCCGTGGCCGTGGCGGGCATCGCCCTGCTGGCCCTGACGGCCACCGCGTGCAACCGGTCCAGCAACAGCCCGGGCTCGGGCAGCAGCGGCGGTACCGCCGCGTCGGGCGGCAAGGTCGGCATCGACCTGCCGCGGTCCGACTCCGACTTCTGGAACTCGTACGCCAAGTACGTCAGCAGCGACATCAGCAGCATGGGCGTGTCCGCGCTGACCCCGACCGACTCGGCCAACGACATCACCAAGCTGGCCGCCAACGTGCAGTCGCTGGTCGCGCAGGGCGCCAAGGCGATCGTGATGGCACCGCAGGACACCGCCGCGGTGGCCCCGACGCTGTCCATGCTGGCGGGCAAGAACATCCCGGCGATCAGCGTGGACACCCGCCCGGACACCGGCAAGGTCTACATGGTGGTACGCGCGGACAACCGGGCGTACGGCACCAAGGCGTGCGACTTCCTCGGCCAGAAGCTGAACAACAAGGGCACGGTGGTGGAGTTCGAGGGAGATCTGGCCTCCATCAACGGGCGGGACCGGTCCGAGGCGTTCGGGGACTGCATGAAGCAGAAGTACCCGGGTGTCAAGGTGCTTGCCGAAGAGACACAGTGGAAGGGCGACGTGGCCTCGGCGAAGCTGCAGAACGCGCTGAACCAGGGCAGCGTCAACGGCATCTACATGCAGGCCGGCGGCGTGTTCCTGGCGCCCACCATCGCGCTGCTGCAGCAGAAGAACCTGCTGGTGCCGCCGAGCAACGCCAAGCACATCTTCATCGTCTCCAACGACGGCATCCCGGCCGAGTACGCCGCCATCAAGGCCGGGCAGATCGACGCGACGGTCTCCCAGCCGGCCGACCTGTACGCCAAGTACGCGCTGTTCTACGCGCAGGCGGCGCTGGCCGGCAAGACGTTCCAGCCTGGCGCGACCGACCACGGCTCGACCATCGTGTCCATCCCCAACGGCCTGGAGGACCAACTGCCCGCGCCGCTGGTGACCACCGCGAACGTCGATGACCAGTCGCTGTGGGGCAACCAGGTAGGCAAGTGAGCGGAGCGGGCGGGCGGCCTGCCTGGACTGAGGCGGCACGGGCCGTGACCAGCGGTGGCGTTGTCGCCGAGGGAAGGCAGGGCACGGAGGCCGCCCGCGCAGCGAACCAGGAGACACCGTGACTGACTTGGTCCCTCCCGTTGCTGAGGCGATCGGGGTGAGCAAGCGCTTCGGCGCCACCGTGGCCCTGCAGGAGGTGGGGATCGCGGTGGCGCCGGGCGAGGCGCACGCCCTCGTCGGCCGCAACGGCGCCGGCAAGTCCACCCTGGTCTCGATCCTGACCGGCCTGGCCCGCCCCGACGAGGGCCAGGTCCGGTTCGACGGCCAGCCGGCGCCGGCGCTGACCGACCGGGGTGCCTGGCGCCGGCAGGTGGCGTGCGTGTACCAGCGGTCCACCATCATCCCGACGCTGTCGGTGGCGGAGAACCTGTACCTCAACCGGCAGAGTTCCGGGCCGCGGGCCATCTCCTGGCGGGCGCTGCGCGGGCAGGCCGCGCAGCTGCTCGGCACCTGGGGGATCGACGTCGATCCGCGGGCGCTGGCCGGGGACCTGACCGTGGAGCAGCGGCAGACCGTGGAGATCGCGCGGGCGCTGTCGTTCGGCGCCCGGTTCATCATCCTGGACGAGCCCACCGCGCAGCTGGACGGCGCCGGCATCAACCGGCTGTTCGAGCGCCTGCGCGGGCTGCGGCAGGCGGGCGTGGCGTTCCTGTTCATCTCGCACCACCTGCAGGAGGTCTACGAGATCTGCCAGACCGTCACGGTGTACCGCGACGCCCGGCACGTGCGCACCGCGCCCGTGGCCGAGCTGGGCCGGGACGCGCTCATCGAGGCGATGACCGGCGAGGCCGTCGGCCTGGGCGCGGTCGGGGGCGGCGCCGCCCGCACCGGCGGTCCCGTGCTGCTGTCCGTGGACGGCCTCACCCTGCCCGGTGCCTTCGACAACCTGTCCTTCACGGTACGGGCGGGAGAGGTGCTCGGGCTCGCGGGTGCGGGTGGCTCCGGCGCGGTCGCCGCCGGCGAGACGGTCGTCGGGCTGCGCCGCCCGGTCGCCGGCCGGGTCCAGGTGGACGGCCGCCCGGTACGCCCGGGCAGCGTACCCGCTGCGCTGGCGGCCGGCGTCGGCTTCGTACCCGAGGACCGGCACCGCCAGGGGCTGGTACCGCTGCGGTCGGTGGGGGAGAACCTGACGCTGACCGTGGCCGGGCGGCTGGGCCGGTTCGGGTTCGTGTCGGGCGGGGCGCGGCGGCGGGCGGCCACGGCGCTGATGGGCCGGCTGGACGTCAAGGCGTCCGGGCCGGACCAGCCGGTCTCCGCACTGTCCGGCGGCAACCAGCAGAAGGTGGTGATGGGCCGGGCGCTGGCCAGCGAACCGAAGGTACTGGTGCTGATCCGGCCCACCGCCGGGGTGGACGTGAAGTCGAAGGAGTCGTTGCTGGGTACGGTCGCGCAGGCGGCGGAGCGGGGCTGCGCCGCGGTCATCGTCTCCGACGAGCTGGACGACCTGCGGGCCGCCGACCGGGTGGTGGTGCTGTTCCAGGGCCGGGTGGTGGCGCAGCTGCCGCGCGGCTGGACCGACCACCAACTGGTCGCCGCGATTGAAGGGTTGGCGGGCGAGGAGAATCATGGTTGACGTGTCACAGGCGGCCGCGCAGGCGCCCGTCGCGGGCGG
>DATEJJ010001137.1:0-3175 GCA_035278125.1 Rugosimonospora sp. | reverse complement strand
CCGCCGAGCGCCGCCCGCAGCCGGCCGTACACCAGGCGGTCGAACAGGCCGTGCTGCGCCCGTACCGCCAGGCTCGGCCCGCCCGCGTCCAGCGCCTCGCTGTACGCGACCGCGGCGCGCTCGGCCCGGTCGAAGATCGCGCCCTTGCCGTCGGCGTGCGCCCGCTGCTTGGCGGTGTTGTAGACCTTCTCGAACACCCGGGGCACGGACAGCAGGAACGTGGGCTTGAACTCGCCCAGGTCGGCGACCAGGTTCTTCACGTCCGGCGCGTGGCCCATCCGGGTGCGGGTGTGGACCACGCCGAGCTGGATCAGCCGGGCGAAGGAGTGTGCCAGCGGCAGGAACAGCAGGGTCGAGGCGCCCTCGTGGAAGAGGTTCGGCATTCCGGGCACCGCGTTGGCGATGTCCGCGTACATGTTGCGGTGGGTCAGCACGCAGCCTTTCGGGCGTCCGGTGGTACCCGACGTGTAGATGATCGTGGCGAGATCGTCCGCCCCGCGGCTGTGCCGGCGCTGCTCCACCTGCTCGGCGGGTACCTGGCGGCCGGCGGCGACCAGCGTCTCCACCGCGGCGGCGTCGAGCTGCCACACCTCGCGCAGGGCCGGTACCTCCGCGCGGATACCGGCCACGGTCGCGGCGTGGGCGGGCGTCTCGACCACGCAGGCGACCGCGCCGGAGTCGCTGAGGATCCACCGGACCTGCTCGGCGCTGGACGTCTCGTAGATGGGTACGGTCACCCCGCCGGCCGTCCAGATGGCGTAGTCGAGCAGGCTCCACTCGTACCGCGTCTTGCTCATCAGCGCGACCCGGTCACCCGGCTGGATGCCGGCGGCGACCAGCCCGGCGGCCACCGCGCACACCTCGTCCCGGAACTGTGCGCAGCTCACGTCCTGCCACGCTCCCGCGGCCCGGCGGCTGAACTGCACGGCGTCCGGCGCGGTCTGGGCGTTGTCCCACACCGGATCGGTCAGGTTCGCCGCGTCGCCGATCGTCGCCACCGGCGGTACCGAGAACTCCCGCACCTCTCGCCTCCTCGTCCTCGCTCGCAACCTACCGGCATCCGGTCCCAGCCTTGTTCACCGGCCCGCACCCGTCCATCGGCCACACGGTAGCCTGCCCAGCATGGCGGACACGTCCACCCAGTCCATCGCGATCGCGGCGCCGGTCGACCGCATCGCCGCGGTCATCTGCGACTTCCCCCGGTACCCCGAATGGGTGGCCGCGGTCAAGGCGGTCGACGTGCGGGAGGAGTACGAGGACGGCTACGCGTTCCGGGTCCACTTCGTACTGGACGCGGGCATCGCCTCGGACGAGTACACCCTGGAGTACGAGTACGCCGAGGACATCTCGCGGATCGAGTGGCACCTGACCGAGCCGTCCAAGCTGCAGCGCTCGCAGCAGGGCTCGTACGACCTGGCCGACAACGGGGACGGCACCGCGACGGTGACGTACACCCTCTCCGTGGAGCTGGCCATCGGCATGCTGGGCATGTTCAAGCGCAAGGCCGAGAAGATGATCATGGATAGCGCCCTGAAGGACCTCAAGCGCCGCGTGGAGTCCCTCGGATGACGGGCTCTGCCCGCGAGGAAGCCGAGCGGTTGGTGGTGGCCACGCTGGCGACGGTGTCGGTGGCCGCGGACCGGATCGGTTTCCCGGCGCGGGACGGCTGCGCGTGCCCGGTGTGCCGGGCGGTGGAGGCCCTGCGTGACCCGGCGCCCGAGCTGGCCGAGCGGCTCGCCACCGGCGCCGCCGACCTCGCCGAGGGCGTGGCCGGGCTGCTGCGGGCACTGCGCGGAGGCCGGTCGTGAGCCTGACCATCGGCGTGGACGTCGGCGGGACCAAGGTGCTGGGCGCGGTGGTGGACGAGCACGGCACCCTGCTCGCCCAGGCGCGCCGGGAGACCCCGGCCGGGGACGTACCCCGGATGCTCGATCTGATCGTGGCCGTCACCGCCGAGCTGAGCGCGGCGTACCCGGTGACCGCGGTCGGCATCGGCGCCGCCGGCTGGATCGACGCGCACCGCTCGACCGTGCTGTTCGCGCCGAACCTGGCCTGGCGGGACGAGCCGCTGCGGGACAAGGTGGCCGCGCACGTGGGGCTGCCGGTCGTGGTGGAGAACGACGCGAACGCCGCCGCGTGGGCCGAGTTCCAGTTCGGCGCCGCCGCGCACGCCCGCGACTCGATGGTGATGTTCACCGTGGGCACCGGCATCGGCGGCGGGCTGGTGCTCGGCGGCGAACTGGTCCGGGGTACCAACGGGATCGCCGGCGAACTGGGCCACGTGCTGGTGGTGCCGGACGGGCACCCGTGCGGCTGCGGCCGGCTCGGCTGCATCGAGCAGTACGCCAGCGGCAAGGCCCTGGTGCGCTTCGCGCAGGCGCTGGCGACCGACGCGCCGGACGAGGCCGACGACCTGCTCAAACTGGCCGGCGGCGACCCGCTCGCGATCACCGGGCAGCTGGTCACGGAGGCCGCGAAGTCCGGCGACCGGGCCGCCTGCCGGGCGTTCGGCCAGATCGGGTACTGGCTCGGGCAGATCCTCGCCGACCTGGTGCAGGTGCTGGACCCGCAGGTACTGGTGATCGGCGGCGGGGTGGTGGACGCGGGCGAACTGCTGATGGCGCCGACCCGCGAGGCGTACGCGGCGGCGCTGGCGCAGCGCGGCCGGCTGCCGTACGCCGAGCTGCTGCCGGCCCAGCTGGGCAACCTGGCGGGCGTCGTCGGCGCCGCGGATCTGGCGCGCCGGCTGTAGGAGCCGGGCGGTAGCGGAGGAGGCTCGGTGCGGCTACGGGTGCTGTCGTACAACGTGCACGGGCTGCGCGACGACCAGGCCGCGCTGGGCGCGCTGGTCCGGGACGCGGCGCCGGACGCGGTCATCATGCAGGAGGCACCGCGCCGGCTGCGCTGGCGTACCCGCTGCGCCGGGCTCGCCCGCGAGCTGGACCTGGTGTACGCGGCCGGCGGCGGCCCGGGGCTGGGCAACCTGATCCTCACCAGCCTCCGGCTGCGCGTGCACGAGACCTGGTACCTGCGCTTCCCGCTGACCCCGGGCCGGCACCTGCGCGGCGCGGCGTTCGTGCGGGCCAGCGTCGGTCCGGTCGGCTTCGTGCTGGCCGGCTCGCACCTGTCCCTGGACGCGGCCGAGCGGGCCGCGCAGGCCGGCCTGGACGTGGTG
>DATEJJ010001136.1:0-4656 GCA_035278125.1 Rugosimonospora sp. | reverse complement strand
CTGGTCGCGGGCGGCGACCGCGCGGCTGGCGGTGGGGCGCTCCACCCGCAGCACGTCGGCGCCCAGGTCGGCGAGGACCATCGCGGCGTGCGGCCCGGGGCCGATGCCGGCCAGTTCGACAACCCGCAGCCCCGCCAGCGGTCCCGCCATGACGCCACCTCCCGATCACGCGCTAGGGGCAGGGTACCGGCGCCGGTCCCGGAGCATGGCAGACTGTCGGACCGTGACGGAGCGCATCGGCGACGCGGACGGGAACGGGCTGGAGCGCCTGGTCTTCTTCTCCGACGCGGTGGTGGCCATCGCGATCACCCTGCTCGCGCTGGACCTGCCGGTACCCGAGGGGGACACGGACGCGGCGCTGTGGCGCTCGTTCCGCGACCTGCTGCCCCGGCAGTACCTGACGTTCCTGCTCAGCTTCGTGGTGGTGGCCGCGTTCTGGCGGGCGCACCACCGCTTCTTCCGGCATGTCGCGCGGATCGGGCCGGGCCTGGTCGGCGCGAACACGCTGTTCATGTTCACCATCGTGGTGCTGCCGTTCGCGACCCGGGTGCTCGGCGAGAAGAACGGCACCCGGTTCGGCACCATCCTGTACGCGCTGGCGGTGGTGGCCGTCGGGCTGAGCCTGCTGCTCCTGCTGCTGATCGTGCTGCGGGGCAACCTGCTGCGGCCGGGTACGCCACCGGCACTGCGGGTGGACATGGTCCGGGGCGTGACGGTACCGATCGCCGCGTTCCTGCTGTCGATCCCGCTGGCGTTCGTCAACGTCTCGCTGGCGAAGTACTCCTGGCTGTTCCTGTCCGTGCTGGCGGTCTTCGCCCTGCGCGCCTACGACGCGCTCAGGCGGCGGTGAGCGCGCTCTCCACCAGGGGCGCGTAGCCGCTGGCCTGGCCGGTGCGGTTCGGGTGGTACGACTCGGACGTCGGGTTGGACAGGCCGTTGATCCACTCGACCGAGTCGCAGACCGCGTGCCCACCGAACGCCGCGCGCGGGTCCACGAACCGGAAGCCGTGCGCGGCGGCCCGCGCGGCGATGGTGCTGTCCAGCAGGTCGGCGCCGCCGTTGAGGGCGGACTGCTCCCCGGGGCTGATCCGGGCCAGGGACTGGCAGTCGCTCACGTTGAACAGGCGCGGGTACCCGACGACCACGACCCGTGCGGCCGGGGCCAGCGAACGGATCTTCGCGTACAGCGTGTCCAGCGCGCCCGGTAGCGTCCCGCGCATGTACGCCTCGGCGTTGTCGATGTCGCCCCAGCACGTGTACGGCCAGGGCAGCGCGCAGCGCTGGATGACGTTGCCGAAGCCGGCGTCGTTGCCGCCCACGCTGATCGTGACGTACGTGGTGGCCGCGCCCAGGCTGCCCAACTGTCCACTGAGGACACTGGACACGGTGGCACCGCCACAGGCGGCGAAGGTGAGCGCCGCGCCCAGCTTGGTCGCGGCGAGCGACGGGTACGCGTAGGTGGACCGGGAACAGGTGGAGCCGTCGGTGATGTAGGTGCGGGTACCGACGCCGGAGGAGTACGAGTCGCCCAGCGCGGTGTACTTCGGCGTCGCGGCGAACGCGGGGACGGCGACCGCCAGGGCCAGCAGGAGGAGCGCGCCGGACGCGGTGGCCAGCACGGCCAGCCGCAGGCGTTTGGGGACGGGTGCCATGCGGGTTCCCTCCTCGACGGGCCCCACCGGGCCAGCGTATCGGTGGTGATCAATACTGTGAAGGTTGCCAACAGTTTTGGCAAGAGCAGTCAGGTGACGATGTCCGGAAGGCTGCCCCTTCGGACCTGCCCCGGCGGCGCGCCCGCGCCTACGCTGCGCTCGGAGTGGGGGTCAGGGTGGTCACCTCGGGTACGCGCAGAACCGCCGTCCCGCGCCGTGCGGCCAGGACCGCCGTGCCGGGCGGGCCGCTGCACGACCACGAGCGGGACGCGACCGGTGCCCAGCGGGTCGCGCTGCGGTTACAGCGGCAGGCCGGCAACCAGGCGGTCACCGGGCTCATCACCGCGCTGCAGCGCCGGGTCGGCTGGAAGGACGCGGATACCGGGGGCGACGCGTGGAACGCGGGCGCGAAGGCGGTGCCGGGTACCCGGATGAACCGGGTACCGGTGTCCGGGCTGACCGAGGGCAACCAGGGCCGGTACCGGTCGGGGGCCAGCGCCGAGCTGACCACCGAGCGTGCGGACGGCCGCGCGATCGTGGTGGTACCGGCGGACCTCAAGCCGGGCCGGGCGGTGGACGTCCTGCTGCACCTGCACGGGTACGCGGAGGACGCGGGCACCCGGCCGTACGCGGGCTGGCGGCAGCGGAAGGCCACCGGTACCGCGGCGGACAACACCGTACGCGACGTGGCGCTGGACCAGATCGAGCAGCAGCTCCAGGCGGGCGGCGACACGCAGCTGATCGGGGTACTGCCGCAGGGCGGGGACCGTTCGCAGTTCGGCGCGGATCCGGACGCGCCGTACCAGATGCAGATGGACGCGTACGTCACCGAGGTGCTCGGCATGCTCGCCACGGACAAGGTGGTGGCCGCGCCGCTGACCCTGGGCCGGGTGATCCTCTCGGCGCACAGCGGCGGCAGCCACACCATCGTCGAGGCGATGGACCGGGACCTGCACGGCAAAGGCCCCGAAGACGGTGGTACCCCGGGCAAGCTGCGCGAGCTGGTGCTGTTCGACGCGATCAACAAGGGCAGCAAGAAGCGGCCCGAGCTGTCCGTGGTGACCAGGTGGATCGAGTCCCACCTGGACGCGGACCTGGCCGCGCTGACGGCACCGAAGGCGACCGACCGCGGCCGCACCGACTACCTCGCGACGAGCCTGGTGTTCCGCGGCTTCTTCAGCAGCGGGTACGCCGGCAAATACAAGAAGCTCCAGGCGTCGATCGACGCGTGGTTCGGCAGGCACGCGGCGGAGCTGGGTGCCTTCGCCGAGCCGCTGCGCGCGCACTACCAGACGATCCCGGTGGCCGAAGGGCTGGCGCACGAGGAGATCCTGCGCGGCCACCGCCGCGGCGACACCGCGCACGAGGGCGAGGGCAACCTGGCCGAGGCGGTCCGCGCGCTGGACGACCCGGCCGCCCACCGCGCGGCCGCACCGTCGGGCATCGTACCGAAGAAGAAGCGCGCCGCGCCGAAGAAACCCACCGCCCCGAAGGAGCCCACCGCCCCCAAGACGCCCGCCGCCCCCGGGAAGCGTGCAGCCAAGACAGCCAAAGCGACAAGCAAGAAGCGCGACGAACCGATGACGCCGGAGCGGCGGCAGGAGTTGGTCGACCAGGCGGTGGAGCAGGCCACGAAGCGCGGCAAGAAGAAGATGCGCGAGGTGATCGCGAAGGATCTGGCCAAGGGCGGCAAGACGCCGGCCGAGTGGTTCGCCGACATCGTGCCCGACGCGACCTTCCTCGGCCTGCCCATCGGGCCCAGCGGCGGCGACATCCCCGGTGTGCACAAGGAGCTGCTGGCGGTACTGTCCGGCGCGGAGGAGACGCTGCGCGGCCGGTACCCGGGCAAGTCACCGGCGCAGCTGGCCGAGCAGCTCGGCGTGTACGCCGTGGTCGGGCTGCGGCCACCGAAGGCGGCGACCGGGCGTACCGCGCCGAGCATGCACTGCTACGGCATGGCGGTGGACATCAACTACGCCGGCAACCCGTTCGTCGGGCGTACCGACAAGGACACCGTCGAGGCGGGCGACCAGACCACGGCCATGGTCAAGCGGGCCACCCTGCTCATGCACGGGCACGCCACCGACGTCCGGGCCACCCCGCACGACCTCCGCCGCAATCAGTTGGACGATTCCAAGGAGGCGCGGGCGGCGCGGGCCGAGCGCGCGGTACAGGTGTGGCAGACACACCGGTCCAGCTCCGACGCGGTCCGGGACTACCTGCGGCTGACCGACGCGCAACTGTCCACTCTGGTCAGTGCCGGCGGGCACGGGCACGACCTGGACTGGTGGCGCGCCCGGCTGGCCGAGGACCGCACGGTGGCCGGCAACGCGGAGTTCCACGGCCACACCGACCCGTCCAGGCACGGCTTCATGGACCTGACCCGGGAACTCGTGGAACTGCTGGTGCGCGCGGGGCTGTCCTGGGGCGGCGCGTACGCCTCCGGCAAGGACATCATGCACTTCGATCTGCGTACCGGCAGCGTGCAGGGGCGGCCGGTACTGTAGCCGCTCAGTGGTGGTGCGCGTGGTCGGCCGGGTGGTCGTGCGGCACCTGCGGCGCGCCGACCCGGTGCGCGTGCCCGGGCAACGCCACCCGGTACAGGCAGGTGTCGCAGTTCATCCGGATGTCCCCGGCGAGTGCCTCGTGGTACCGCTCCACGGCCAGGTCGGCCAGCTGGTCGCAGTCGCCGAGCACGTCCGCGACCGCCACCGGTACCGCGGGATGCCCGGCGGCCCAGCGCCGCGCCTGCTCCCCGACCCGCCGCGGCAGCACGCCGGTGAACAAAAAATAGGGCAGCACCACGACGCGCCGGGCGCCGAGCAGCCGGCACCGTTCCAGCCCGGCCGCCACGTCCGGCGGCGCGAGCGAGACGAACGCGTACTCGACGCCGCGCACCGGCGCGGTCTCCGCGAGCAGCCGCGCCACCCCGGCCACACCCGCGTTGCCGTCCGGGTCGGTGGAGCCGCGGCCGACCAGCAGCACCGTGGTCCGGCTGTCGCCG
>DATEJJ010001135.1:0-3670 GCA_035278125.1 Rugosimonospora sp. | reverse complement strand
CGGGGTGTGGCGGGGTTGCCTGGCGGCGCGCACGCTGGCCCCGCTGGGGGTTCGGATCTACCGATAATTGAGTTCTCTGAGATGAGAATGGTATTCTACGGCGGCCTCGAAGGGAGGCCGTATGTCCTGGGATTTCGAGACCGAGCCCGCGTACCAGGCGCAGCTCGACTGGGCGGACGGGTTCGTCCGGGACCGGGTCGAGCCGCTCGACCTGCTCTGGAGCGGGCAGCAGTTCACCCCGCCGGACAAGCGGCGCCGCCGCGTCCTCGACCCGCTCAAGGACGAGGTGCGCGGGCGCGGGCTGTGGGCCACGCACCTCGGCCCGGAACTCGGCGGGCAGGGCCACGGCCAGCTCAAGCTGTCCCTGCTCAACGAGGTCCTGGGCCGGTCGGAGTGGGCGCCGGTCATCTTCGGCTGCCAGGCGCCGGACACCGGCAACGCCGAGATCATCGCCCACTACGGCACGCCGGAGCAGCGGGAGCGGTACCTGCGCCCGCTGCTGGACGGCGAGATCTTCTCCTGCTACTCGATGACTGAGGCGCACGCCGGCGCCGACCCCACGATGTTCACCACCCGGGCGGTACGCGACGGCGACGGCTGGGTCATCAACGGCTGGAAGTTCTTCTCCTCCAACGCGAAGACGGCGACGTTCCTCATCGTGATGGCGGTGACCGACCCGGAGGTCAGCCCGTACCAGGGCATGTCGATGTTCCTGGTACCGGCGGACACGCCCGGCATCGAGATCGTCCGCAACGTGGGGCTGGCGTACGAGCCCGACGGCGAGGGCTCGCACGCGCTCATCCACTACGCCGACGTGCGGGTACCGGCGGAGGCGCTGCTCGGCGGCGCGGGCCAGGCGTTCGCGATCGCGCAGACCCGCCTGGGCGGCGGCCGCATCCACCACGCGATGCGTACCATCGGCCTGGCCGGCAAGGCGCTGGACATGCTGTGCGAGCGCGCGTTGAGCCGCACCACCCAGGGCAGCCGGCTGGCGGACAAGCAGTTCGTGCAGGGCTACATCGCCGACTCGTACGCGCAGCTGACCCAGTTCCGGCTGTTCGTGCTCTACACTGCCTGGTCGATCGACAGGCACAACGACTACCGCAAGGTACGCAAGGACATCGCGGCGGTGAAGGTGCTGATGCCCGGCGTGCTGCACGACATCGCCCAGCGGGCGATCCAGGTGCACGGCGCGCTCGGCGTCAGCAACGAGATGCCGTTCGCCCGGATGCTGCTGGGCGCCAGCGTGCTCGGCCTGGCGGACGGGCCGACCGAGGTGCACAAGGTGACCGTCGCGCGGCAGGTGCTGCGCGACCACCGCCCGAGCGGGGACCTCTGGCCGAGCCAGCACCGGCCCAAGCGCCTGGCCGCCGCGCAGGCCGCGTACGCCGAGTACCTCGAACACGAAGTGGGGAACCTGTGATCGACTCCGAACGGCTCGCCAGCTGGCTGGACGGTACCGGGCTGCCGGGCAAGGGCGAACCGATCTCGCACCGGTTCGTCTCCGGCGGTACCCAGAACGACATCTACGAGATCCGCCGCGGCGACCTGCACTGCGCGCTGCGCATCCCGCCGGCCGCGGCACCGACCAACCGGGACGGCGGCATCTACCGGGAGTGGCGCATCATCGAGGCGCTGGGCGGCACGGGTGTCCCGCACGCCGGTGCGGTCGCGGTGTGCACCGACCCTTCGGTGCTGGGCCGCACCTTCTACCTGATGGACTTCGTGGACGGCTGGTCGCCCATGGGCCGGCGCGGCTGGCCGGCGCCGTTCGACACCGACCGCGTCGCGCGGCCCGGACTCGCGTACCAGCTGGCCGAGGGGATCGCCTTACTGTCCACAGTGGACTGGCGGGCGAAGGGGCTGTACGACCTCGGGCACCCGGACGGCTTCCACGAGCGCCAGGTGGACCGGTGGACCGCCTTCCTCGCCCCGGCCCGGCGGCGCGAGCTGCCCGGCTTCGACGTGGCCGCCGCGTGGCTGCGCGCGCACCGGCCGCTGGACTACATCCCGGGCCTGATGCACGGCGACTACCAGTTCGCCAACGTGATGTTCCGGCACGGCGCACCGGCGCGGCTGGCCGCCATCGTGGACTGGGAGATGGGTACGGTCGGCGACCCCAAGCTGGACCTCGCCTGGATGCTGCAGAGCTGGCCGGAGGATACGGACGCGCCGCAGTCGTCCGCGTTCAGCTACGCGGACCTGACCGGCATGCCGTCCCGGTCGGCGCTGCTCGCGCACTACGCCGAGGTGTCCGGCCGCCAGGTCGACGACTTCGACTACTACCTCATCCTGGCGAAGTGGAAGCTGGGTGTGGTGCTGGAACAGGGCTTCCAGCGCGCCGGCAAGGACGAGAAGCTGCTCGCGTTCGGGCCGATCGTGCTGGAGCTGATGCGCGCCGCCGCCGAACTCGCCGAGACGAGCGGGTACCGCTCATGAGTCTCGTGCTGGACCGGCGGGGACCGGTTCTCGTGGTGCGGCTGGACCGGCCGGAGGCGCGCAACGCGCTGACGCCCGAGCTGATGAGCGGGGTCGGGGCGGCGGTACTCGACGCGGAGTCCGATGTGGACATCCGGGTGCTGGTGCTGACCGGTACCGGGGACCGGGCCTTCTGCGCCGGCATGGACCTGCGCGCGTTCGCCAGCGGCGCCGACTTCGACAGCGGGGACGCCGGCACGGCCGCGTACCACCGGCTGGCGCGCGGCGAGGTGTCGGTACCGGTGGTGGGCGCCGCCAACGGTGCGGCCATCGGGGGCGGGCTGGAGCTGCTGCTCGGCTGCGACGTCGTGGTCGCCTCGGAGCAGGCGTCGTTCGGCTTCCCGGAGGTGAAGCGCGGGCTGTTCCCGGCTGGCGGCGGCACCGCCATCGGTACCCGGATCCCGGTCGCCGTGGCGCTGGAGATGGTACTCACCGGTGACCCGGTCGGGGCGGCGCGCGCGTACCAGCTCGGTCTGGTCAACTCCGTGGTGCCGCCGGGCGAGGTGCTGGACGCCGCGCTGGCGTACGCCGGGCGGATCGCGGCGAACGCCCCGCTCGGCCTCGCCGCCGCCAAGAACCTGGTCCGGCTCGGGGTCACCGACGCCGCCCGTGCCGCCACCCGGTTGGCCGAATGGCAGGCCACGGTCTTCGCCAGCGACGACGCCAAGGAGGGCGCCGCGGCGTTCATGGCGAAGCGCCCGCCGGTGTGGACGGGCCGGTGACGTAGGCGTGCGGGCGGCGGTGTGCCCGCGGTACGGGGAGCCGGAGGTCGTGCGGGTGGTCGACCTCCCGGCCCCGGAGCTGGGTGCGGGGCAGGTACGCGTGCGGGTCGGGGCGGCCGCGGTGAACTTCCCGGACGTGCTGCTCGTCTCGAACCGGTACCAGGTCAGCGTGCCCACCCCGTTCGTACCCGGCAGCGAGTTCGCCGGCGTGGTCGTGGAGGTGGCGGACGGTGTCACCGGCCTGGCCGCCGGGGACCGGGTCACCGGTACCGCGCTCGTCGGTGCCTTCGCGGAGGAGGCGGTGGTGGGCGCCGGCGCGCTGAACCGGATACCCGACCCGGTCGACGCGCGGCTGGCCGCCGCGTTCGGGGTGGCCCACCGGACCGCGTACCACGCGCTGCGCGCGCTGGCGCGGGTGGCGCCGGGCGAGGAGCTGGTTGTGCTCGGCGCGGGCGGCGGGGTCGGG
Organism: Rugosimonospora sp.; assembly: GCA_035278125.1. GTDB lineage: Bacteria > Actinomycetota > Actinomycetes > Mycobacteriales > Micromonosporaceae > DATEJJ01. The sequence goes on along the minus strand of DATEJJ010001135.1, from coordinate 4 downwards.
CTGG
>DATEJJ010001134.1:0-3864 GCA_035278125.1 Rugosimonospora sp. | reverse complement strand
GGCCAGCTTGCGCACCAGCGGTGTGACGTACCCGCCGGGCTCTTCACCGTTGACCGGCGCGGGCGCCGCATGCCGTGGCTGCGCCGAGACCGCCGCTGTCTGGGCCGCAGCCGCCGGGGCAGGGCTCGTCGGCGCCGCTGGCGCAACTGGCGCCGGCTCAGGGGCCGGAGCAGCAGAGGGAGCCGGCGCGGCAGCGGCCGGAACCGGCGAAGGAGCGGCAGCGGAGGAGCCGATCACGGCCAGCCGCGCACCCACCGCGACCGTCTCGTCCTGCTGTACCGCGATCTCCAGCAGCGTCCCGCTGGCGGGGGAGGGGATCTCCGTGTCGACCTTGTCAGTGGACACCTCCAGCAGCGGCTCGTCCGCGCTGACCTGGTCGCCCACCTGCTTGAGCCAGCGGGTCACGGTGCCCTCGGCGACCGACTCGCCGAGCGCCGGCATCGTCACCACGGTCGCCACTCCGGCCCCGTCCGCCGACGCCGCTGACGGCGTGGCAGGCGCGGGCGCCTCGACCTCGACCGGCTTCCCCGTCGAGGGCTCGTCCACCGCCGGTTCCGGACGCCGCTCCGCGACGGTCGCACTCGCAGCCGGCGCGTCCACGGCCGGCGCATCCGCGGCCGCCGCGCTCTCCTGAGCCGGTGCCGGGCTCGCGCCCGGGTCGCCGTCCCCGTCGATGACCGCCAGCTCGCTGCCCACCTCGGCCGTCTCGTCCTCGTGTACGACGATCCGGTGCAGCACCCCGCTGGCGGGCGAGGGGATCTCCGTGTCCACCTTGTCGGTGGAGACCTCCAGCAGCGGCTCGTCCGCCTCGACCCGCTCGCCTTCCTGCTTCAGCCAGCGCGTGACGGTGCCTTCCGTCACGCTCTCGCCGAGCCGGGGCATGGTGACCGATACCGGCATCTCGTACGACTCCCTCGATTGATATCAGTGCGGCCGGAAGCCGCTCCTCCCGTGAGGATCAGTTCAGCCGTGGACGTGGAGAGGCTTGCCGGCCAGCGCCAGGTGCGCCTCGCCGAGGGCCTCGGTCTGAGTGGGGTGCGCGTGCACGAGCTGGGCGACGTCGGTCGGGAACGCCTCCCAGTTGAAGATGAGCTGGGCCTCGCCGACCAGCTCGCTGACCCGGTCGCCGACCAGGTGCAGGCCGACCACGGGACCGTCCTGGACGCCGACCAGCTTCACGAAGCCGGACGTCTTGAGGATCTGGCTCTTGCCGTTGCCGGCGAGGTCGTAGGTGAATGTCTTCACCCTGTCGCCGTACTGCTCCCGGGCCTTGGCCTCGGTCAGCCCGACCGACGCCACCTCGGGCGAGCTGTACGTGACGCGCGGGATGCCGTTCTCGTCGATCACCGCGGGGTTCCGGCCGGCGATCTCCTCGGCCACGAAGATGCCCTGCATGAAGCCGCGGTGCGCGAGCTGCAGGCCGGGCACGATGTCGCCGACGGCGTACACGTTGGGCAGGTTGGTACGCAGCCGCTCGTCGGTCAGCACGAAGCCGCGCTCCATGCGTACGCCCTGCTCCTCGTACCCGAGGTTGGCCGTGACCGGACCCCGCCCGACCGCCACCAGCAGCAGCTCCGCCTCGATCTGCTCGCCGCCCGCGATGGTCACCCGTACCCCGGCCTCGGTGCGCTCCACCTGTTCGAACGGCTTACCCGTCTTGAACGCGATGCCGCGCCGGCGGAACGCCCGCTCCAGGCCCTTCGAGCTCTGCTCGTCCTCGGGCGGCAGCAGCCGGGGCAGCGCCTCGATGATGGTCACGTCCACGCCGAAGGACTTCCACGCGCTGGCGAACTCGCAGCCGATGACGCCGCCGCCGAGGATCACCGCGGAGGCGGGTACGTGGTCCAGGTTCAGCGCGTGCTCCGAGGTGATCACGCGCTCGCCGTCGATCTCCAGGCCGGGCAGGCTGCGCGAGTACGAGCCGGTCGCCAGGATCACGCTGCGCCCGGTGATCCGCCGGTCCCCGACCTGTACCGCGTCCGGCGCGACCAGCCGCCCCTCGCCCTCGAACGTGGTCACCCTGTTCGCCTTGAACAGCCCCTGCAGGCCCTTGTACAGGCGGGACACCACGCCGTCCTTGTACGCGTTGACCGCCTTCATGTCGATGCCCTGCAAGCTGGTCTGTACGCCGAACTGCTCGCCCTCGCGGGCCAGGTCGGCCACCTCGCCCGCGTGCAGCAGCGCCTTGGTCGGGATGCAGCCGCGGTGCAGGCAGGTGCCGCCGACCTTGTCCTTCTCCACCAGCGCCACGGACATGCCCAGCTCGCTGCACCGGAACGCGGCCGCGTACCCCCCGCTCCCACCGCCCAGGATGACGACGTCGAAGGTGCTGTTCGGGTCGGTCACGTGAACCCCCAGGTGCGCGCTTGCCGTGCCAGAGTGATGGGCGGCGCGAGCATCCCGGACAGGCGCGCCGCCTCGGCCATCTTGTCACTTGTGGACTTCGCCCGCGAAACGAGGTGCGCAATGACACGTCGAGTCGGCGTACCCTGTGCCCAACCGCCGGAGCAGGGACACGGGAGGAGACGTCGGTGGCCTGGTTTCGCCGGCGCCGGGGACCGCGGGGACCCTCGATCGACCATGCCCGGTACCGCGACGACCTGGCGCACCTGGAACAGTTCGCCCATTCGCGGTACGGCGTCGAGGCGTACCTGGAGCCGCGGACCACGGTCACCGAGACCACCGTCATGCTGATCGCGCACGACGGCGAGTGGACCCGGCGCCGGGTGGTGGACCCGCACGCGGCGCGGCAACTGGCCAACCGGCTGGCCATCCCGCTGTACGACGTCCGCCTGGTCGGGTACCCGCAGCGCATGCGCGACTTCAACGAGCGCCGCAAGCGCTCCGCCAACTCCTGAACCGCCGGTCACTCGGCCGCGATCGAGTCGATCAGTTCGAGCAGGGTACGCACCGGCACGCCGGTACCACCCTTGGCCCAGTACCCGGTGGGCTCGCCCGAGTGGTACGCCGGCCCCGCGATGTCGAGGTGCGCCCAGGGCAGCCCGTCGGCGACGAACTCGGACAGGAACACGCCGCCCTGCAGCATGTGCCCGGCCCGGTCCATCCCGGCGTTGACCTGCGAAATGTCCGCGACCTCGGAGTCCATCCCCTTGCGTACGTCCTCCGGCAGCGGCATCGGCCAGGCCGGCTCGCCGACCGCGCCACCCGCGTCGCGTACCCGCTCGCACAGCTCGGCCGTGCCCATCACGCCGGCCACCCGCTTGCCCAGCGCGACCACCTGGCCGCCGGTGAGGGTGGAGGTCTCGATCAGGTAGTCCGGGCCCTCCTCGCAGGCCCGGGCCATCGCGTCGGCCAGCACCAGCCGGCCCTCGGCATCGGTGTTGAGCACCTCCACCTTCTTGCCGTTGTACATGCTGATCACGTCACCCGGGCGGTACGCCGAGCCGGAGGGCATGTTCTCCGCCAGCGGCAGGTACGCGGTCACCGCGACCTTGGGCTTGAGCCGGGCCACCGCGAGCAGGGTGGCCGCCACGGCGGCGGCGCCTGCCATGTCGGACTTCATCTCCCACATGCCCTGGGCCGGCTTGATGGACAGGCCGCCGGTGTCGAACGTGATGCCCTTGCCGACCAGAGCCACCCGCCGCTTCGCCCCGGGTGGCGCGTACCCGAGCCGGACCAGCCGCGGCGGCGCCTGCGAGCCCTGCCCGACCGCGATGATCCCGCCGTACCCGCCCTTGCGCAGCTGCTTCTCGTCCAGCACCTCGACGGCCAGCCCGGCAGCGGTGGCCGCGGCGGCGATCGCGTCGGCGAACTGGGGCGGGCGCAGCTCGTTCGGCGGGGTGTTCACCCAGTCGCGGGCGTCGGCCACGGCGCGTGCGACCACCACGGCGCGCTTCAGCTCGG
>DATEJJ010001133.1:0-3905 GCA_035278125.1 Rugosimonospora sp. | reverse complement strand
GCCGGCGCCGCGATCGGCATCCTCGGCGGGTTCGTCGTGCTGCTCGCCTCGGGCAGCCCGGTCGGGCACCCGCCGCAGCATGCGCTCCCGCTGGCCGGGGCGGTACTGCTGGCCGCCGGCTGGCTCACCGTCGGCGCCGCCGTGCTGCGTACCCGGGCGCACCGGATCGGCGACGGCCTGCTGCTGGTGGCGTGCGCGGTACCGCTGGCCCTGGGCGGGTTCCTGCTGGACGGGGTACCGCGGCTGGCCGCACTGCTGCTGCTCGCGGCGGGCGTGGGCCTGTGCGGGTCGGCCCTGGACCCGCGGTACCGGCGCCGGGCGGCACAATGACCGCGTGCCTGCCAGCGCGCCCATCACCGACCGCGCGGTGGCACCGGTCCCGGGGAACCTGAGGTACCCCGTTCGAGCTATCGCCTGCCGTCCACGACCGTGCCGTGGGGTTGTTGACGTGTACTGGTGTCGAAGCTAAAGCAGCGGCCGAGGTTCCCGCGCCTTCGGCCGGTTCCGTCGCGTCCCGTGGACCCGGTGCCAGAGGGTTTCCACGGGCGGCGACGCTGCCGTGGCGCCGCCGGGTATCAGCGGGGAGAGCAGATGGATGGGAAGCGGCTCTGGTTCGGGGTGCCGACGCTGGAGGAGCGGTTTCAACCCCGGGACAACGCGTTGGGCCTGCTCCGTCTGGTCTTCGCGTTGATGGTGCTGGTGGCACACACGTGGCCGTTGGGTTTCGCCTGGCCGGGTCTGGGCTGGTTGGGTGTGGCGACGCAAGGCCGGGCCAACGAGCTTGCCCTATACGGCTTTTTCCTGCTCTCCGGGTATCTGATCACCGGCAGCGGGCTGACAACGACGGTACGGGTCTTCGCCCGTCACCGCTTCCTGCGTATCTTTCCGGGTTACTGGGCTTGTCTGCTGCTCACGGTGGGGGTGTTCGCCCCGGTCACGGCCTGGTACGAGCATGCGGGGACGGACTGGATCTGGGGCCATCGGGGCGCGCTCGGTTACCTCTGGACGAACCTGTTCGCCTCGATGGAGCAGTACGGCATCGGTGACCTGCTCACCACTGTCCCGTACCGGCGGGTCAGTGGCGGCAGTGTGTTCGACGGTTCATTGTGGAGTCTCAAGTACGAGTTGGCCTGCTACCTGGTGGTCGCCGTACTCGCGGGCACGGGTCTGCTCCGGCGCAGGCCCTGGGTCGTGCCCGCGGTGGCCGTGGCGTACTACCTCGTGATCGCGGTCGGTTTCCTGGCTGGCCTGCCCAGCCGCGCCCGGCCTGTGTTCGCGGGGGCGGTGGGGCCGTTCCCGCTGCTCGGCTCCTTCAACGTCAACCAGGTGGTGTACCTCGCGTTCGTGTTTTTTCTCGGTGCCAGCATCCGTCTGTACGGCCGCCGGCTGCCGATGCACGGTGCGATCGCCGCGGCCTGCGTCGTCGCCCTCGGGGTGTCGGTGTTCCTCGGCGGCTCCGACCTGATCGGGCTGCCGGCCTTCGCGTACCTGGTGTTCTACCTGGCGGTGGCCGCGCCACGGAGGCTGCACAGGGTGGGCCGGCGCCACGACTACTCCTACGGCATCTACCTGTACTCGTTTCCTGTGACGCAGTTGGCCGCACTGGTCGGCGCCAACCGCTGGGGTCTCGGACTGTTCGTGCTGGTCGTCGTGGCCGCAACCCTCGCGTTGGCCATACCCTCCTGGCACCTGATCGAGCGCCCGGCGATGCGGCGCAAGGACCGTCCGCTCGGCCGGTTGCCGCACCGCGGACCGCGTCCGGCCGCCACGGCCGGCGCCGCGCCGGCGGCCGCCGTACCGGCCGAGACCGAGCCGGTGTTGGGCCGCCGCTGAGGAAACCGGGCTCCCGCGGCGGCGGGGGAGTGCTGAGGCCGTGACCGGACGACGCCCAGGGACGGTCGGGGGCAGTCCCGACGTGATCGGAACTGCCCCCGGACGGGCGTTGCCTGCCGCCGGCTTCAGCGAGCGACCCGGCGCCGGGTTCTGGCCAGCCAGGCGAGCGGGGCACCGACGAGGACCGCGCCGAGGCCGAGGCCGATCTTCCAGGCCAGTTGCCGGCCGTTCTGGCCGGTCACGGGCAGGTGGGAGGCCGGCTCGTCCTCCTGTTCGCCGAGGACGGTCACGGTGGTCGAGACCGTGGTGTTCGAGGTCAGACCCCGGGCGGTGATGGTCGCGGTGCCGCTGCCGCTGCCGCGGCCGAGGGCGAGTTGCAGGGCGAAGCTGCCGCTCGCGTCGGCGGTGACGGTCCGGACCTGGAGCGTGCCGTCGGGCAGGTGAATCTCGACCCGAACCGTTTCGAAGGCGTGGAAGCCGGTGCCGCTGAAGGTGACGGTCCCACCGGGACTGACGGTGCCGGTGTCGGTGCGTACGGCTGGTGGCGGTGCCGGGTAGGTGCCTGCCGCCGCCGGCTGCATGGACGCGAGTGCCCCCACGCCGGCCGCGCACAGCAGCATGAACAGTGATCGATAGAAGCGCATGGGACGCCTTTCCGCTCGCCAGGTTGGATGTGGTGGGTTTCCGCGTTGCCGGGGCGATCGCCGCCGGGCTAGTCGCAGCGGGACGCCGACGCCACGGTCGTGTGCCACGGCGTCACGGTGGGCGTCGTCCACAGCTGTGGTGCCACGACTGCCGGTCCCGTGCGGGTATCGGCGCTCAGCAGCGAGGCGTCGATGGTGTGGGTGCCCCCGGGCGGTAGGTCGACCGGTAGCACGAGGACGTTGCGGCCGTGCTCGACGCCGGTACCCACGGCCGTTGGCACGCCATCCAGCCGCGCCGACACGACCGTGCCGCCGGTGGGCGCGAAGACCAGCACGTTGGTACGGAGGACATAGGGGCCCGCCAGGGCGAGACCCAGGACCGTCTCGGGCAGGCCGGACCGGGGAGCACGCGAACCGAGCGTGATCCGTAGGCGGAGTTCCCGCCGCCCGTCCGGCCGGCAGGCACCGAACGCCAGGCTGGCGGCCGGGGTGAGGTAGTAGCCGAGCTTCCCGCCGGTGCCGTCGTTGAGGAACACCCCCACCGTCGGCCTGCCCCCGTCGTCGGAGGGCAGGGCACCCTCAAGGACCGTTCCCGAGATCTGCCGCTGTTCGTCCGCGTGCGCGCTCCAGAGCAGCAGCCGCCGTTCGCCGCCCGCCCGGCCGAGCTGGTCGACGATGGCGCGGGGGTCGGCGTTGAGGTGCAGCAGCGCCGCGAACACGGTACGGGCCGCGGCGGCGAAGTACCGGTCCTGCTCGGGGCCGGTAGGCCAGCGCGCGTACGACTGGGACAGGAGGGTGCGTACCGCGGTGTCCGACGTGAGCGGGGCGCTACCGGGTACGGCTATCGGCCCGGTGGCGCGCAGGAGGTAGGACAGTGCCACCGGGTCGGTGGCGAGGACGCCGTCCACGGTGCGCCCGGACCGCCGGCGGTACATCTCCCGGATCAGCTGCGCCGCGGTGGGGAAGTACGGGGTGAAGTTGACGTCGCCGGCGTAGTTGCCCACCCGGTCGGTGTAGAGGCTGCGTACCGCCGGATCCAGTGGCAGCACCGGCGCAGGGAAGCCACCCAGACCGGTGAGGGCCGTACCCTGGTCGATGATCCGGATCACGCCGTGGTCGGCGCTGACGACGAGGTACGCGCCGGGCAGCCCGCCGGTCGCCCGCGCTTCGGCGAGGTTCTGGAAAAGCACGAGGTAGGTGCGGGGGCCGTCGGTGCCGAGCATCGGCGGCAGCAGCGCGGCGGCGCGGGCCAGGGTACCGGTGATCGCCGCCACCTCGCCCAGGCGGGTGCGCAGCTCGACGAGCTTGGGCCGCAGCCGCGGGTCGAGGCCGTCGACGGGGAGGGCGTCGATGCGGCCACGGGCCAGCTGCACGGCCCGGTTGGCGGCGGCGAGCTGGGGTGCGGCCTGGGCGAGCGGGGCCAGGTTG
>DATEJJ010001132.1:0-11576 GCA_035278125.1 Rugosimonospora sp. | reverse complement strand
GGGACGCCGACGGCATCATCGCGGCGGCCGCGGCCGGCAAGCTCGGCGCGCTCGTGGTGGCCGGCGTGGACCCGGGCGACCTGGCCAACCCGGCGGCCGCGGCGGACGCGCTGGACCGGGTGCCGTTCCTGGTCAGCCTGGAGCTGAAGGCGAGCGCGGTGACCCGCCGGGCGGACGTGGTCTTCCCGGTGGCGCCGACCGTGGAGAAGGCCGGCACCTTCCTCGACTGGGAGGGCCGGCCGCGCCAGTTCGAGACGGTGCTGCACACCACGGCGATGAACGACGGCCGGGTGCTGGACGCGCTGGCCCGCGAGTTCGGCGTGGAGCTGGGCTGCACCGACCCGGCGCTGGTCCGGCGCGAGATGGGCCTGCTGCCGCCGACCCGGGCGAGCCGCCCGACCCTGCCGTCGGTGTCCCCGGGTACCCCGGCCAGCCTGGGCCGCGGCGAGGCCGTGCTGGCCACCTGGCACCAGCTGCTCGACCTGGGCACCCTGACCGAGGGCGACGAGTACCTGGCCGGCACCGCCCGTACTCCGGTGGTCCGGCTGTCCAAGGCGACCGCCAGCGCGCTCGGGGTGGCCGAGGGCGACCCGGTCACGGTGGGTACCGATCGCGGCGCGCTGACCCTGCCGGCCGCGCTCACCCCGGACCTGGCCGACACCGTGGTCTGGCTGCCCACCAACTCGCCCGGCTCGACCGTGCGCCGCACGCTCGGCGGTTCCGGCGCGATCGTACGGATCTCCTCTCCCGGAGGCACCTCGTGACCCACACCCACCTTGCGGCGGATCCGACGCTGCAGGACTTCGGCCACGACGTCTGGTGGCTGGTACTGCTCAAGGTCGTCGCGGTGTTCGCGATGCTGCTCCTGCTCACGCTGTTCACGATCATGTACGAGCGCAAGGTCGTGGCACGGATGGCGGTGCGGCCCGGACCCAACCAGGTCGGGCCGAACGGCTGGCTGCAGAGCCTGATGGACGGCATGAAGCTGCCGTTCAAGGAGGAGATCATCCCGATCACCGCGGACAAGGTGGTCTACTTCCTGGCCCCGGTGATCTCGGGTACCTGCGCCTTCCTCACCTTCGCGGTGATCCCGTTCGGGCCGATGGTCTCGATCTTCGGGCACCGCACCCCGCTCCAGCTGACCGACGTGTCCGTGGCGGTACTGGTGGTGCTCGCCGCGTCGTCCATGGCGATCTACGGCATCGTGCTCTCCGGCTGGGCCTCCGGCTCGACGTACCCGCTGCTCGGCGGCCTGCGCTCCAGCGCGCAGATGATCTCGTACGAGGTGGCGATGGGCCTGTCCATCGTCGCGGTGTTCATGACCGCGGGCACCATGTCCACCTCGGAGATCGTGCACGCCCAGGCCGGCAACGCGGCGTCCGGGCTGAGCCTCGCCGGGTGGCACCCGACCGTGCCGAGCTGGTACGCGATCCTGCTGATCCCGAGCTTCGTGATCTACGTGATCTCCGCGGTCGGCGAGACCAACCGGGCGCCGTTCGACCTGCCGGAGGCGGAGTCGGAGCTGGTCGGCGGGTACCTCACCGAGTACTCGTCGTTCAAGTTCGCCATGTTCTACCTGGCCGAGTACATCGCGATGATCAACGTCTCGGCGGTCTGCGCCACCCTGTTCCTGGGTGGCTGGCGGGTGGTGTGGCCGATCTCCGCGATCGACCATGGCGTGTTCAACCACGGCTGGTGGCCGATGCTGTGGTTCGTGGTCAAGGTGTTCGCCCTGCTGTTCGGCTTCATCTGGCTGCGGGCCACGCTGCCCCGGATGCGCTACGACCAGTTCATGCGGCTGGGCTGGAAGGTGCTGCTGCCGGCCAACCTGGTCTGGATCCTGGCGCTGGCCGGCATCAAGACGCTCCAGGGCGCATCCATCAGCACCACGAACCGGTGGATGATCATCGGTGGCTTCCTGCTGGTGGTACTCGCGGTGCTGGTGCTCTGGCCCAGCGCCCGCAAGGAGCCGGAGCCGAGCGTGGCCGAACAGGTGGCCGCGCGGCCCGAGGGCAGCTTCCCGGTACCGCCGCTGGACCTCCAGGTACCGCCGAGCCCGCGCCTGACCCGGGTCGAGGCCACCCGGGAACCCGTAAGCGTGCAGCAAGGGGAGGAGAGCTGAGGTGGGTACCTTCAGCGGCTCGTTCAAGGGTTTCGGGGTGACCTTCGCGCACATGTTCCGCAAGGTCGTCACCACCGACTACCCGTTCAAGCCACCGCAGCCCGCGCCCCGCTACCACGGCCGGCACATCCTCAACCGCCACCCGGACGGGCTGGAGAAGTGCATCGGCTGCGAGCTGTGCGCCTGGGCCTGCCCGGCCGACGCGATCTACGTCGAGGGCGGGGACAACACCGAAGAGGCGCGCTACTCGCCCGGCGAGCGGTACGCGTCGGTGTACCAGATCAACTACGCCCGCTGCATCTTCTGCGGGCTGTGCATCGAGGCGTGCCCGACCCGCTCGCTCACCATGAGCAACGAGTACGAGCTGGCGCGCGACAGCCGGCAGGACCTGATCTTCACGAAGGAGCAGCTCCTCGCGCCGCTGCTGCCCGGCATGGAGCAGCCGCCGCACCCGATGCGCCTGGGCGAGACCGAGAAGGACTACTACCTGGGCGCCCTGACCAACCCGGGCACGTCCGTGGGCGCGGAGCGGGTCGGAGGTGCCGAATGACCATCATGGCAGCGGCCGGTGCGCACGTGAGTACCGCCGAGGAATGGACCTTCTTCATCCTGGCGCCGCTCGCGCTGCTCGGCGCGATCGGCATGGTGTGGGCCCGCAACGCCGTGCACTCGGCGCTGTTCCTGGTGCTCACCATGATGTCGCTGGGCGTGTTCTACGTGCTCCAGGCCGGGCCGTTCATCGGCATGGTCCAGATCATCGTCTACACCGGCGCGATCATGATGCTCTTCCTGTTCGTCCTGATGCTGGTCGGGAGGGACAGCTCGGACGCGCTGATCGAGACCCTGCGCGGGCAGCGGGCCGCGGCGATCGTGCTCGGCCTCGGCTTCGCCGGCCTGATGTGCACCGCGGTCTACCGCGCGCTGCAGCACACCACGCCGGTCGGCTTGAGCCAGGCCAACACCGCGGACGGCGGCAACGTGCAGGGCATCGCGAAGCTGCTGTTCACCAGGTACGTCTTCGCCTTCGAAGTCACGTCCGCGCTGCTGATCACCGCGGCGGTGGGTGCGATGATCCTGGCGCACGTGGAGCGGCGCAAGGAGGACCGGGTCAGCCAGGTCGAGCGGATGCGGGCCCGGTTCGCCCCGGGCAACTACCCCGGCCCGAAGCCCGGCCCCGGCGTGTACGCCACCTCCGACTCGGTGGCCACACCCGCCCGGCTGCCCGACGGTACGCTCGCCGACCGCAGCATCTCGAAGATCCTCCCGACCCGGGAACTCACCTCGGCCGAGTCCGCTCCGAAGGGGACCGAGAAATGACGCCCACGTGGTACATCGTGCTGTCCGCGGCGCTGTTCACCATCGGCGCGGTCGGCGTGCTGATCCGGCGCAACGCCATCGTGCTGTTCATGTGCATCGAGTTGATGCTCAACGCGGCCAACCTCTCGCTGGTCACGTTCAGCCGGATCAACGGCACCCTGGACGGGCAGATCATCTCGTTCTTCGTGATGGTGGTGGCCGCCGCCGAGGTCGTGGTGGGGCTGGCCATCATCATGTCCATCTTCCGGACCCGGCGGTCGGCCAGCGTCGACGACGCCAACCTGTTGAAGTATTGATGCGCGCGAAGCGCTCCTCCCGTGAGGATCAGTGAGGTCGGAGTACACCCATGCACAGCTTCTGGTTGCTGATCGCGATCCCGCTGGCCAGTGCCGCGGTGCTGCTCCTGCTCGGCCGGCGGGCGGACAGGTGGGGGCACTGGCTCGGCGTGGGCAGCGTCCTGGCCGCGTTCATCCTCGGCCTGACCTACTTCTTCTCGCTGCGCGGCATGGCCACCAGGTCCGTCGAGATCAGCCTGTTCACCTACCTTCCGGTGGGCGGACTCAAGGTCAACTTCGGGCTGCTGTACGACCCGCTGTCCGCGGTCTTCGTGCTGCTGATCACCGGCGTGGGCTTCCTGATCCACCTGTACGCCGTGGGGTACATGGCGCACGACGAGCGGCGGCGTACCTTCTTCGGGTACTTCAACCTGTTCGTCAGCGCCATGCTCCTGCTGGTACTGGCGAACAACTACGTGATGCTCTACATCGGCTGGGAGGGCGTCGGTCTCGCCTCGTACCTGCTGATCTCCTTCTGGTACACCCGCCCCTCGGCGGCCACCGCCGGCAAGAAGGCGTTCCTGATGAACCGGGTCGGCGACGCCGGCCTGGCCATCGCGATCTTCCTCATGTTCAGCGCGCTCGGCACAGTCGACTACGCTGGCGTGTTCAGCGGCGTGAGCAAGATGTCCAGCGGCGTGGTGCTCGCCATCGCGCTGCTGCTCCTGCTCGGCGCGTGCGGCAAGTCCGGCCAGTTCCCGCTGCAGGCGTGGTTGCCGGACGCGATGGAGGGCCCGACTCCGGTGTCCGCGCTGATCCACGCGGCGACCATGGTGACGGCGGGCGTCTACCTGATCGCCCGCTCCAACCCGATCTTCTCGGCGAACCAGACCGCGCAGACCGTGGTGGTCAGCATCGGCGCGGCGACCCTGCTGATCGGGTGCATCATCGGCTGCGCCAAGGACGACATCAAGCGGGTGCTCGCGTACTCCACGGTGTCCCAGATCGGGTACATGTTCCTCGGGGTGGGGCTGGGCGGCGCGGCGTACGCGCTGGCCATCATCCACCTGCTGGCGCACGGCTTCTTCAAGGCCGGGCTGTTCCTCGGCGCCGGATCGGTCATGCACGGGATGAACGACCAGACCGACATCCGGCGCTTCGGCGGGCTCTGGAAGTACATGCGGATCACCTGGGTCACCTTCGGCCTGGGGTACCTGGCGATCATCGGGATCCCGCCGCTGTCCGGGTTCTTCTCCAAGGACCCCATCATCGAGGCGGCGTACAACCGTCCCGGGTGGACCGGCTGGCTCTTCGGTACCGCCGCGCTCCTCGGCGCCGGGCTGACCGCGTTCTACATGACCCGCCTGATGGTGCTGACCTTCCACGGACCGAAGCGCTGGACCGAGGACATCCACCACCCGCACGAGTCGCCACCGGTGATGACCGTACCGCTGGTCCTGCTCGCGGTGGGCTCGGTCGCGGCGGGCGGGCTGATGGCCACCTCGGTCAAGGACTGGCTGGCGCCGGTGTTCAACCACCCGGCCGAGGCGGCCAGTGTCCACCTGGGACGGTGGACGGTGACCGGGCTGACCATGCTGCTGGTGCTGATCGGGGCCGGGCTCGCGATCGCACTGTTCCGCCGGGGTACCGCCCTGCAGGAGCAGCCGGCCGGACCGGTGGTCACCGCGGCCCGCAACAACCTGTACGCGGACGCCTTCAACGAGGCGGTGTTCGAGATGCCCGGCCTGTACCTGACCCGCGCCCTGGTGTTCTTCGACAACAAGGGCCTGGACGGTCTGGTGAACGGTCTGGCGGCCGGCGTGGGCGGTGGCTCGGGCCGGCTGCGCCGCGCGCAGACCGGCTTCGTCCGGACCTACGCGTTGTCCATGCTCGGAGGTGCTCTGCTCGTGATAGCGGCGATGCTGGCGGTGACGCTCGGATGACCTTTCCCTACCTGTCGGTCCTGACGGTCGCGCCACTGGTTGGCGCGGTCGCGGTGGCGTGCGTACCCAAGGAGAAGCCGCAACTCGCCAAGAGCCTGGCCCTGGCCTGGTCGCTCGGCGTGTTCGTGCTGACCGTGGTGATGTGGACCCAGTTCGACACCGGCGGCGCGCGGATGCAGTTCCGCGAGTCGTACACCTGGATCCCGGCCTGGGGTACCCGCTTCACCCTGGCCACCGACGGCATCGCGCTGGTGATGCTGGCGCTCATCGCGCTGCTGGTACCCATCGTGATCCTGGCCTCCTGGCACGACGCCGAAGAGAGCAAGCGGTCGGTACCCACCTACTTCGCCCTGCTGCTGGCCCTGGAGTGCACGATGATCGGGGTGTTCGCCGCCGCGGACATCTTCCTGTTCTACGTGTTCTTCGAGGTCATGCTCGTGCCGATGTACTTCCTCATCGGCTCCTACGGTGGCCAGCGCCGCCAGTACGCCGCCGTCAAGTTCTTCCTCTACTCGCTCGTCGGCGGCCTGTTCATGCTCGCCGCGGTGATCGGCCTGTGGGTGGTCGGTCGCAGCCAGCTCGGCCACGCCACGTTCGACTGGCAGGAGCTGACCAAGCTCAACATGGCGACCGGCACCGAGCGCTGGCTGTTCCTCGGCTTCTTCCTCGCCTTCGCCATCAAGGCGCCGTTCTTCCCGTTCCACACCTGGCTGCCGGACGCCGGCGGCGCCGCGCCCGCGGGTGCCGCCGCGCTGCTCGTCGGCGTGCTGGACAAGGTGGGCACGTTCGGCATCCTGCGGTACTGCCTGCCCCTGTTCCCGCACGCCGCCAAGTACTTCGCCCCGCTGGGCCTGGCCCTGGCGCTGGTCGGCGTGGTGTACGGCGCCCTGCTCGCGGTCGGGCAGAACGACCTCAAGCGCCTGGTGAGCTACACCAGCGTGGCGCACTTCGGCTTCATCGGTATCGGCATCTTCGCCTTCACCACGCAGGCGGGTACCGGCTCGGTGCTCTACATGCTCAACCACGGCCTGGCCACCGGCCTGCTGTTCCTGGTCGTCGGCATGCTGGTCAGCCGTCGGGGCAGCGCGCTGGTCTCCGACTTCGGCGGCGCCGGCAAGCTGGTGCCGGTACTGGCCGGTGTGTTCTTCATCGCCGGCCTGGCCTCGCTGGCCATGCCCGGTACCAGCCCGTTCGTGAGCGAGTTCCTGGTGCTGATCGGCACCTTCACGGTGAACAAGACGGTCGGCGTGATCGCCACCGCCGGCATCGTCCTGGCCGCCGCGTACGTGCTGTGGATGGTGCAGCGCACCACCCAGGGCACGCTGAACCCGGCGCTGGAGAAGGTGGACCGGATGCGCAAGGACATCTCCCTGCGCGAGGTCGTGGTGGTCGCCCCGCTGATCGCGCTGATCCTGGTGCTCGGCTTCTACCCGAAGCCGGTCATCGACGTCATCAACCCCGCCGTCAAGGCCACGCTTTCCGACATCGGCAAGCAGGATCCGAACCCGACGGTCGCCCAGGGAGGCGGCAAGTGAATATCTCGGCCGACACGTGGCAGCTGCCGCACATCAACTACGCGGCGCTGGCACCGATGCTGATCCTGTTCGGCGCCGCCGCGGTGGGCGTACTGGTGGAGGCGCTCGCCCCGCGCGGGCGCCGGTACCCGATGCAACTGGCCCTGAGCCTGGCCGCGCTGGCGGCCGGGTTGATCGCGGTGATCGCGGAGGCCGGCACCCGCCAGCTGACCGCGTCCGCGGCGATCGCGGTGGACGGCCCGGCGCTGTTCCTCCAGGGCGCGCTGCTGGTGCTCGGCATCGTGGCGCTGCTGCTGGTCGCGGAGCGCTCGCTGGAGCCCGGCGGCGCGTTCGTGGCCGCCGCGGCGGTGACCGTCGGCACCGAGGCCGACCGGGAGCAGGCGCGCCGGCGCGAGGGCGGCACCGAGGTGTACCCGCTGCTGCTGTTCGGCCTCGGCGGGATGATGCTGTTCGTCGCCGCGAACGACCTGCTGACCATGTTCGTGGCGCTGGAGGTCTTCTCCCTGCCGCTGTACCTGATGTGCGGGCTGGCCCGGCGCCGGCGGCTGCTGTCCCAGGAGGCGGCGCTCAAGTACTTCCTGCTGGGCTCGTTCGCCTCGGCGTTCTTCCTGTTCGGCATCGCGCTGCTCTACGGCTACGCCGGCCAGGTGCAGTTCGCCGCGATCAACACCGCGATCGCCGGCTCCGACAACAGCCGGGTCCTGCTGTTCACCGGGCTCGCGATGCTCGCGATCGGGCTGCTGTTCAAGGTGGCCGCGGTGCCGTTCCACGTGTGGACGCCGGACGTGTACCAGGGCGCGCCGACGCCGGTGACCGGGTTCATGGCGGCGTGCACCAAGACGGCCGCGTTCGGCGGGCTGCTGCGCGTGCTGTACGTCGCGTTCCAGGGCTCGCAGTGGGACTTCCGGCTGGTACTCGGCGTGATCGCGGTACTCACCATGGTGATCGGCTCGATCCTCGCGGTGACCCAGACCGACATCAAGCGGCTGCTCGCGTACTCGTCCATCGCGAACGCCGGGTACCTGCTCGTGGGTACCCTCGCGCTGACCAAGGACGGCCTGTCCTCGTCCCTGTTCTACCTGGTCGCGTACGGCTTCACCGTGCTGGCCGCGTTCGGCGTGGTGACCCTGGTACGCGACGCGGACGGCGAGGCCACCCACCTGTCCCGCTGGGCCGGGCTGGGCCGACGCGCGCCGGTACTCGCGTCCCTGTTCACCTTCCTCCTGCTCGCCTTCGCCGGCATCCCGCTGACCAGCGGCTTCACCAGCAAGTTCGCGGTCTTCGGCGCGGCCCTCGGCGCGCACCAGGCGTGGCTGGTCATCTTCGGCGTGATCAGCAGCATGATCCTCGCCTTCCCGTACCTGCGCGTGGTCGTGATGATGTGGCTGTCCGAGCCGGGCGAGAACACCCCCACGGTGTCCATCCCCGGCGCGTTGACGTCGGCCTCGCTCGCCGTGGGCGGGCTGGCCACGCTGCTGCTCGGGGTGGCGCCCGCGCCGCTGCTGGACCTGACCGCGAAGGCGGCCGAGTTCGTCCGGTGAGCCCCTCCCCCGGAGAGGGCGGTGGCGGGTATGGCATCGTGGGAGGCGTGGTTAGCGCGCCTGGCGGCACCTCGATCGGTGTCAGCTACACCGATCCCGTGCTTGAGGCGGCCGTGGCCGCGCGCCTGGCCGACGTCGAGGACCGGCTGCGCACCGCGGTCTACAGCGACGACCCGCTCGTCGCCGAGGCGGCGGCGCACCTGGTCGAGGCCGGCGGCAAGCGGTTCCGGCCGCTGCTCGTGGCGATCGCGTCGCAGTTCGGCGAGGCGGAGCGGCCGGAGATCACCAGCGCCGCCGCCGTGGTCGAGCTGACCCACCTGGCGACGCTGTACCACGACGACGTGATGGACGAGGCCGCGGTGCGCCGCGGTGCCCCCAGCGCCAACTCCCGTTGGGGCAACTCGCTGGCCATCCTGGTCGGCGACTTCCTCTTCGCGCAGGCCGCCGAGATCGCCGCCGAGCTGGGCCCGGAGGCGGTACGCATCCAGGCGCGCACCTTCTCCCGGCTGGTACACGGGCAGATCGCCGAGACTGTGGGCCCGCGCGATCTGGACCCGGTGCAGCACCACCTCCACGTGATCGCGGAGAAGACCGGTTCGCTGATCGCCACCTCGGCCCGGTTCGGCGCGATGTTCGCGTCGGTACCCGCGCCGCAGGTGGACGCGCTGGCCCGGTACGGGCACACCATGGGCATGGCCTTCCAGCTGTCGGACGACCTGCTCGACATCTCCTCGGAGTCCCCGCAGTCCGGCAAGACGCCCGGCACCGACCTGCGGGAGGGCGTACCCACCCTGCCCGTGCTGTACGCGCTGCGCGCAGACGACCAGGACGCGTCCTCGGTACGGCTGCGCGAGATCCTGCTCACCGGTGCCGTCACCGACGACGAGCTGCACGCCGAGGCGCTGGTCCTGCTGCGCGAGTCGCCGGCGCTGAAACAGGCCCGGGAGACGGTGCGCGGCTACGCGGAGCGCGCCCGGGTGGAGCTGACCGGCCTGCCGGACGTGTCGGCACGGAGGGCGCTGGAATCCTTGTGCGATTTCATCGCCGACCGTACGTGCTAGCGATACTCTCCGCGAACCGTTTCCGGTACCCTCTCTGACCTGCGGCAAGTTCCTGTGCCCGGTTCGTACCGACTCCTGGCGACCAGAGAACCGTTCACAAATCGAGAAGAATTTCATATGGTGTAAAGCCTGGTGCTGCTGCCATGGGGAGGTGCGGCGGTGCGTGACCCGCAAGGGGAGCCTTCGGATCTGATCCGGAGCGTGTCCCGGGCCCTGCGCGTGCTGGAAGCGGTCGGCGGTTCGCCGCGGGGTCTCACGGTCAAGCAGATCGCGCGCCGCTGCGAGCTGACCGTCGCCACCACGTACCACCTGGTCCGCACGCTCGCCTACGAGGGTTATGTCACCCGGCGCGAGGACGGCACGTATGTCGTCGGCATGGAGATCTCCGATCGGTTCCGGGAGCTCGTGGTGGCTTTCCGTGGCCCGGTCTCGATCGGCGACGCGCTGCGCAAGGCCGCGCTGGACACCGGGTACAGCCACTACCTGGCCCGGTTCATCAGCGGCCGGGTGGTGCTCACCGCGGTGGCCGAGGGGCCGCGCTCGCCGTACCTGGAGGACCTCATCCCCGGCTTTGACGACGGGGCGCACGCGACCGCGCTGGGCAAGTCGCTGCTGGCCACGCTCACCGCGGAGCAGCGCGCCCGGTACCTGCGCGACTTCGGCATGCGCTCGTACACCCCGAACACGCTGACCACGCCCGAGGCGCTGGAGGCCGACCTGGCCGCCGGCGAGCGGCGCGCCATGCAGATCGAGATCGGTCAGTACCGGCCCGGCCTGGCCTGCGCCGCGGTGCAGGCGGTGGTCGACCGGGACCAGGACCGGCGGGTGGTGCTCGCCTGCGCCATGCCCGCCGCCGAGCTGATGACCTCGGCAAAGGTGATCCGGGGCCGGCTGTCGGCGGTCGCGCGGGCGGTGGCAGCCATTTACGCTGAGGAATCTCCTGCGTGACCTGGCAAGATCGGGAACTGAACCGTATCCGCGGATCGCGCGTCTGCAGTGGTAGACGAGCAAAGGACTGACGGCGTGGACGATGCGGATATGCTGCGTGCGTTGTACGCCGAGCACGGTGACGCGCTCTTCGCACATGCCCTGCGGCTGGCGAGCGGAGACCGCCAGCGCGCCGAAGACCTGGTCCAGGAGACGCTGCTGCGAGCCTGGCGCCACCCGGACGCGCTGGACCCGGACCGTGGCTCGGTACGCGCCTGGCTGTTCACCACCGCGCGTAACCTGGCGATCGACTCGTGGCGCCGGCGCTCGGTACGGGTCGGCGAGGTGGTGACCGACACGGTGCCGGAGGCTCCCGGTGAGGACGAGACCGACCGTACCGTCGAGGCGTGGTTGATCGCCGAGGCGCTGGGCCGGTTGTCCGCGGTACACCGGCAGGTGCTGGTGGAGTGCTTCTACCGGGGGAGATCCGTGGCTGAGGCGGCCTCGCGGCTGGGCGTACCGCCCGGCACCGTGAAGTCCCGGACGCATTACGCGCTGCGGTCCTTGAGGCTGGTACTGGAGGAGATGGGGGTGACGCAATGAGGTGCCCGGAGGCGATTGAGGCGGGAGCGTACGTCCTCGGTGCGCTGTCCCCGGCGGAGCGCTCGACGTACCAGCGCCACATGGCCACCTGCGGCCAGTGCCGGGACGAGGTGGCCGACCTGGCCGGCCTGCCCGGCCTGCTGGGCCGGCTGGACGAGGCCACCGCGGTCGGCCTGTCCGGCGGTGTGGCGGCCCCGACCCCGGCTCCGGCCGTGCTGACCGGCGTGCTGGACAAGGTCCGCGTCGAGCGGT
>DATEJJ010001131.1:0-10392 GCA_035278125.1 Rugosimonospora sp. | reverse complement strand
CGATCGCGCCTGTTCGAGCCGCTTGTCGATCAGCGCCTGTTGCAGGTCGCTCAGGCCGCTCACGGCCACCGGGGCGCGTGCCACCATGCCGATCAGCGGCGAGGGTATCTCCACCCCGTTCTCGTCCACTGTGGACAGCTTGCCCGGAGTGGCGGTGCTGCCACCACCGGTCAACGACTGCGGCTGGTACGCCTGCATGGTGGCCCCGCTCTGGTGTATCTCAGGCGTGGTCTCGGCGCCGTCGTCCAGCGACCAACCCAGCCGCAGCGGCATTTCGAACAGGTTCGTGTCGCCCGTGGTGCGCACATAGGCGATGAACGTGCTGGACGACTTCTCTCCGGTGCGTCTGCTGCTCGCCGTGCGGCGGCTGCCGCCGAAACTGAACCCGAACGGCTTGAGGTGCCACCACGGGCGGTGCTCGTGGTCGGGTTTGTCGCCGCCCTGCACCTCGAAGACGAAGCCGCCGTCGGCACTGATGTCGTTGGTTTTCCGCTCGCCACGCCGGACGCCGACCTCGTCCTGCGCCACCAATGTATTCACCGGCATCATGTCGTCGGTGTGCAGGTGCCGGGCCTCGCCCGTGGCGGGCTGCCCGTTGAGGCCCAGGGTGACCGTCGACCCGTCCGGGTGGGTGAACCGCCGGGTGATGGAGCCACCGAAGAGGTCGTCCGAGCGGCGGGTGAGCATCGACGGGGACAGCGTGTCCTCGACGAGGATGCGCCAGTTCTCGTACACCACTCCGGGCTTGTTCAGCGCCTCGCCGGAGATGGGCAGCTCGGCCAGCACCTGCGACGGGGTCAGCCCGCTGCCCGGATCGCCGGCCGCCTCGCTGGGCAGGAGCCCGCGCGACACCATCTCCCGTACCACGTCGTCGTACACCTGGTCGAGGCCGGTGATCGACTTGATGGTAGCCAGCCCGATGCCCGTATCCTCGCCAAGCGACCACCAGTGCTTGCTGCTGTCCGGCCGGTACGACTGCTTAGTGTACTCCTTCTCGCGCACCCGGACCTGGACCCACCCGGGCACCGGTGCGGAGGTGGCGGACACCTGTTTGACGGCCCCCCAGCCGGTCTTCACCTTCGACCGGGCGGCGGCCAGTGCGCCCGGATCCACGCCCGCATGGACGTGCAGGGTCAGCAGCCCATCCACCTTCAGGACCCGGCTCGTGTCCTGCGCCCGCATGACGCGCAGCAGCCAACTCGTGGAGGACCGCGTCCATTGCTTGTACCCCGACCAGGTCCCCGCGACGCGTCCGTTGACGTTGACGACACTGAATGCGAGACGCAGCGCGGCCGGTAGGCTCGCGCGCCAGCCGCGCGTCCGCGGCTCGCGCATCACGCCCCACTTGCCGGAGCCCTGGCTGATCCGGTCGTACTTCACGCTCGTTTCCTTGTCGGTCGGCTTCCCGAACTCCTCAGCCGTCTGAGCCTCGAAGGTCACCGCGACGTCGAGGAACCGCCCGTCCCGGCGCACCATGAGTCGCGGCGTATCGAGCAGCGCTTCGTGCCTGCCCTTCTCGACCGTGCCGCGCGTCGCCTCATGGCCGCGCAGCGCGCCGTAGTGCCAGCTGCTTTGCCGGTCATTGGAGAGGAACAGTTCGATCTCCGGTTGGAAGAACGTGTAGAGCTCCGGCCCGATCGTCTTGCGCAGCTCCTTGCGCAGCTTGCGGACCCCGTGCATCCGCTCCACCGCGTGGTGCATCTCGGCGAGCGGCAGCTCACTGTTGTCGTGGATCTCCCTGCGGTTGCGCTCACCGGTGGGGAGCAGGTGGCTGGACACCAGGGCGATGACCGACTCCTCGCGGGGTTTGCCATTGCTGTCGGTCCAGTCAACGACCCGCTGTCGCCCGGTCTGCACGTCGGTGAGCTGCGCTGACCACTCCACTGGGATGTGCATCGGGGCGACCTTGTCGTCCGGCTTGAGATACATGTACCGCCCGCCCGACGCTCCCGTCACGCTCTGCCTGACCCTGCCCCAGGAGCGGCCCCCGGTGAACCCCAGCGTCACCGCCGCGAGGGACGACTGACCGGCCTTGACGACGGCCGCAGCGTCCGTGAAGCCGGACCAGGCGTCCTGGCGCGACGCGGTGCTGTCCAACTCGATCGCGTTGACCCGCTGTTCCAACTTCGCGTCCGGCGCGGCCACGCTCTTGTCGTGCGTCGGCGGCCGTGGGACGGCGCTGTGCAGGTCGATCAGGTACTCCCGGCCGCCCACCGATACCCGGCCGCCCACCGACGCGCGGAACGGCACACCCTCGTCGAGAGCCGAGCCGAATCCTTGCGTCAGCGCCGTCTTCACCTGCTCGGCGGACAGGCCGGCACGGCCGCCCGGCGTGATCCCGTTGAGCCACGTCACCAGCTCGTCGAAGTGTGAGAAATCGATCGGGTACTGCTGGCCCGGCACGATCTCGTTGTAGTCCTCCGCCGGCTCGGGCTGCGCCGGGGGCTCGGTCGACCAGTACCGGTCCAGCGCCACGGCGACCAGCCGCTTGCGGCTCAGCACGCGGACCATACCGGCTCCGCGCCGGATCCAGCGCTTCCCACCGGGCGGTTCGACAGCGCGCAGGATCCGCCCGCCGCGGCCGGGCCGGGCGGGCGACGCGGCCCGCCTGGCCTGCACGGCCAGCTGCGCCAGCTGCTGCATGACCTGGCCATCCACATAGGACTTGCCGAGCAGCTCCAGCGCCAGCGGCTCGTAGGCACTCAGATCGGTGAACCCGCGGGTGCGCGGATCGGACAGGTCGGCCCGGCGCAGGTCCATCAGCGCCTGCAAGTTCGCCCTGCTCTTCACCGCGCGATCGACCCCGCTGGGCAGGGCAGCGCGCACCTCCCTCAACTCCTTGTTCCGGTCCTGCTGGCCGTCCGCCCCGTCCGGGCGCAGCGCCGCCTGCCGGAAGTACCGTTCCAGAGTGGACAGACGCGGCCGGCGTACCGCCTCCCGGTTGACCGCCCCGATGATCTGGGCGATGTGCTCGGGCGTGGCCCGGCTGAGGTCCGGGTTGAGGACCCGTTGTACGAGTGGCAGCAGGTGGTCCACGTTCAGCGGGCCGGCCACGTCCGCCAGGTGTTCGCGGAAGTTCGACCGGGCCAGGTCCAGCACCAGGTGCGCCGCGCGGAGCGTCTCGTCGGTCACCTGCGCGTCGTCGTCGCCGGACATCTGGCGGGCCAGGTTCCGGGCCTGCACGGCCTGCGTCCAGCCGTTCATGTCGTCGGGCCGGCCGAGGATCTCGCGGTCGCCGCGTACCTGGTCGTCACTGCGGTTGCTCCGCTGCTGCATCCGCCACGTGGTGATCGCCTGGCGTAGCACCGGCAGCGTGACGGTGGTGACACCGCGGCGTGTCGCGTCGAGCACCGCGTCGGTCATCGTGTTTAGCTGCTCGTCGGTGGCCACGATCGCGCGCGGGTCGAAGATGGCCCGGACCAGCGGCGCCAGCTGCTCCATGGTCAGCGGTCCGGTTCTGGTCTCGGGCGCCTCGGTGTACAGCACGTTGAGCAACTGGCGCAGTGCCAGCAGCCGGGTAGCGTCTGCGAGCAGGCTTTGCCGCTGCGTCACGCCCGGCCGGGCGTTCAGCCGCCGGTGCAGGTCGGCGATCTCGACCGCGCGTACGAAGCCGTCGACGCTGTCCTCTGATGTCACGCCGATGGTGTTGTTGTCCGGCAGGCCGAACTGCTTGGCGATTTCCCCGACGTCCTGGTTGGTCAACTCCAACCTGTGCTGCGCCGGCGCGCTGGCCGCGATCTTCTGTACCGCCCGCAGCGCGGGCCTGCCGTACCAGGCCGCCGTGGCGACCGAGGTGGACAGCGAAGCGAGGTGATCCGGGCTCACCTCAGTGGCGGCTGGGTCGATCACCGCTCGCACCAGCGGCAACAGGTCCGCCGCATTCAGTGGCAGGCCAACGGCCGCGCCGTCACGGCCGAGGTGCCGCCGCGTCAGGGTACTCAGCTGTGCGAAGGCGCTCAGGTCGCGAGGCTGCGCTTCCGGCGAGTCTGGCGGGCGTGCGGTGTCGCGCTGGGCCGCGTGCTGCTGGAAGGCCAGCGCCTCCAGCACGTGCACCCGGTTGTCCAGTCCCATGGCTACGTTCCTGCGCAACTGCCGCCCGGCCGCCGCCACATCCTGGTCCGACACGCCCAGCCGGGCCTGTGTCGCGTGTGCCCACACCGCCCGCACCGACCCGTCACCGGCCACCAGCGCCGCCTGTACCGGCACCGCAAGCGCGGCCACGTCCGCTGCGCTGACCTCCTGGGTGTTCGAGTCGCGCACCAGCCGTACCAGCGGGGCCAGGTCCTGCATGTTCAACGGTCCGACCTCGGCGGTCCCGCTGTCGTGGAAGCTGTCGCGCACCAGCGCCAGCATGTGCGCGACGGTGCGCAGACCTTGCGGCCCGGCCAGGCCCGGCTGGGCCCGGACGGCCTCATGCACCCCCGCAGCCTCCACCGCCCGTACCCACGCCTCCTGCGGCGCAAGCTGCATGTCCACCATCGCCGCGACCTCGTTCAGCGACTGTTCGGGCACGCGGGTCTGCAACCGGTCGGTGCGCAGGGTCCGGACGGTGAACTCGCCGTACGCCGCGGCAACCGTCGCGACCTCGGACAGTTGGCCGACATGGTGCGCCGTCACCTCGGTCGCCGGGGTGTCCAGGACCGGCGCCACCACAGCCAGCAGATCGGCCTGCGTCAGCGGGCCGGCCAGCGGGTCGGTCATCCCGGTGACCACGCGCACCGCCGTGCTGAGCCGGTGCGCCGCCCGCAGCCCTAGCTCGACCGTGCCGCCCAGCTGGTCGGGGGCCATCCGGCGCAGGTACTCCGCCTCGACCGCGCGGATCCGCCCGGCGATGCCGGTGCCGCCGAGCAGGGCGCGGATCTGCTGCACCCGCTTATCGGGCAGGTCGAGCGTGCGGGCCGCCGCGGCAGCCGCGGCGCTGCCCCGGATCCCGGGCAGCGACGGGTCCCCTTCCTGCTGTGCCGCTCGCGCGGCCTGCGACAGCGTCACCACCCGCTCGGAGGTCAACTCCGCCGCGCCCGGGTTCAGCGTCGCCTGGTACAGCGGCAGCAGGTCGCCCATGACCAGCGGCCGATCGGCCGGCAACCCGCCGGCGAAGTTCCCCCGCAGCACGGTCAACAGCTGGTGCGCTGCCCGCAGCCCGGCCAGGCCCGACCTGCCGAAAGCGGCCCGGCGCAGCGCCTCGGCCTCCAGCACGGCCCGCGAGTCCCCCGGGTTCCCCCCCAGATCCAGGCCCAGCCCAACACCGAGCGCACCGAGCTCGGGACGCGACAGGCCCAGGGTGCGTTGCAGCTGCGCGGTCCGCAGGCCCAGCATCGAGGTGTCGCCGTTCTGGTTCGCCTGGTCGACCACTGTGGACAGTTCGGTCACGCTCTCCGCTGTCACCTCGGTGGCCGGATCCAGCACGGACCGTACCAGCGGTCCCAGGTCCGCCTTAGCCAACGGCCGATCGGTCGGCAACCTGTCGCCGAAGTTCCCCCGCAGCAGGGCCAACAGTCGGTGTGCCGCCGGCAGCCCTGGCGCGACCGGGATGCCCGGCCGGTCGAGCGACTGGCGCAGCGCCTGTGCCTCCACCACCAGCCGCGCGTGTTCCGGGGTCGACGCGACCGGAAGGCCGAGCTCGGTGCCGAGAGCCGCCACCTGGTCGGGCGACAGGCCCAGCATGCGCTGCACATTGGCGGTACGCAGCCCCCGCATCGACGTGTCGCCGTTGCGCGCGGCCAGGTCCACCACAGTGGACAGTTCCTCGATGTGGTTCCCCGTCACCGGTGACGCCTGCCCGCCCAGAACGTCCTGGACCAGGGGCAGCAGGCTCGCCGCGGTGACCGGCGCCGTAGGTACCAGCTCCGGGGTGTGCGAACGCACCAGGATTAGCAGCCGGTGCGCGTCGGTGACGCCCTGCTCCTCGGTCGCACCGCCAGGGTCGCCGATCGACCTGTACAGCAGGGTCGCCTCGACCGCCTGCCGCCAACCGTCGACTCCGGGAGCCAGGCCCAACCACCCGGCCGCCCGGTCGGCCACCTCGTCGGTGACGCCCTCGCGCAGCTGGCTCACCGCCACGCCCAGCGAATCCAGCGACAGGTCACCGCGCGCCCCCGCCATCCGCGCCGCCCCGATCAGCGTCGCCACGCTGGCCGGTGTTTCTGTCGCCGTGCCACCCATCGTTGCCTCGACGAGCGGCTGCAGGTCGTGCACGGTCAGCAGGCCGCCCTTCGGGGACACGTCGAAGTGCTGGCGGAACAGGCCCAGTAGGCCAACCGTCGCGGTCAGCCCATCGGCACCGGCAACCTCGAGCTGCGCGCTCAGCTCGTGGTGCAGGTCGCGCGCCTCGACGGCCCGCAACAGACCTTCGACAGTCTCCTCGGGCACGAGTTCGTGCAGTCCCGCCAGGTCTATGCCCGACACCTGCAACCGCTTCACGACGGGCAGCACGGAGGCCATCATGCGAAAGGCCGGCAGGGACCAGTCACCAAACGGCGCGAGCACATCCGAGAACTCGACCAACTGCTCCACATGGGACGGTGTCACCGACGCCGCGTTCGGGTCGATGAGCGCCCTGACCATCGGCAGCAGGTCGGGCGTCGCCAGCGGACCGACGGTATGCCGCACATAACCGGTGAAGCCGGGAAAGCCGTCGCTCAGCCCGGACAGCAGACCGTCCGCCGCGCGTAGCCCGTTCTCGGCACTGAGCTGCGGCTGACCCGCCACCTCGTCGTGTACGCCCGCCGCCTCCACCACCCGCCGCCATCCGTCGATACCCGCCTCGGGCGTGGTATCCACGGCCAGCGTCTCCCCGTACGCGGCCACGTCTGTGTCGCTGAGCCCCAGCTGCGACTGCCGGGCGGCCACCCGCAGGCCGGCTACCGAAAGCTCCCCGCGGGCATCCGCCAGCCGTACCGCCGCCGCCAGCCGTATCACATGGTCGGGGGTGACCGGTGACGCGTCGCGATCCACCACCGCCCGCACCAGCGGCGCCAGATCGCGCGCATCCAGCGGCCGGTCAAGGTCCGCCACGCTGTCCGGGAACTCCCGCCACAGCAGAGACGTCATCTGGTCGGCCACCCGCAGATCCGCCTCGCCCTGCCGGCCCAGCACGTGTCGCAGGTTCGCCGCCTCGACCACGCGCTGCCAGTTGTCCCGCCGGCGCCCGGGCCGGGCGTCCACACCCAGCATCCGACCGAGCCGGGTGACCTCCCCGTTGCTCAGTTCCAGCACGCCCTGCATGTGCGCAACCCGCAGGCTGATCAGCGAAACCGACTTCCGGCTCGCCGCCAGCCGCAGCGCGTCGGCGAACCGTACCACGTCGTCGGCTTCCACCCCCGGCGCGTTCGGCCGAACCACCGCCTGAACCAACGGCAGCAGGTGCGCCATCGACAGTGGACCATGCACCTGGGCCACGTCCGCGGCGAATTCGGCCCGCATGACGGACAGCACCTGGTGCGCCGCCCGCAAGCCGACAGCACCGTCAAAGCCCAGCCGGCCAGACATTTCGCGCCGCAGGTCGGCCGCCTCGACCGCCCGCACCCGGCCCGCCTGATCGGAACCCGCCCCCAGCAGGCGGGCCATCCGCGCGACCTCTCCGTCCGAAAGACCAAGCCGGGCCTGCACCACCGCGACCCCGTCCGCAGCAGCCGTCTCCGCCGGATCACCGTCGCCCACCGCGATCCAGTCCGACCCGGACAGGCGACGCGCCTGGCCGACCGCGCTGATCGCCCGCTGGCGCGGCGCCTGCGGCGTCACCAGACCCCGCGGCCGGGTGACAACAGGGACGAGCCGCGCCACCGGGTAGCGCCGGCGCGGGCTGCGGTAGGTCTTCCGGCCGGCCGCCGGGCGGCTTCTGCTCGCCGGCCCGCTACGCAACAGCCGCCGCAACGCGGCTTCCTGCTGGTACGGACCGGCTTCCAGGTGCAGGCTCTGGTACTCCTCCAGCGCCAGGGCGTGGTCGATGCGAGTACGGGTTCGCTCCAGCGCCAGCCGCGCGATGAGGTTCGGATCCGCGGTGTTGCCGAATTGGGCCGCCGCCAGTTCCGCCTCGGCCTGCTCGGCGGCGGCACCGGTGACGGCGATCCTCTGCTCGACCGTTCCGCGCTGCCCTTGTGCCGCGCCGAAAGCGTGCTCGTACAGTTGCGCGGCGCGATCGAACTCCGGCGTGCCAACTTCCAGCGGATCGTCCAGCGCCGCGTCCAGCAACGCGGTGTTCCGGATCGGGAACACCGCCTCCAGCTCGGCCCGCGTCCGGTGCGTCGCCGCAAGGTAGCGCGCGATGTCCCTGAACTGCTCGACGTGTTCCCACTCATGCCACAGCGCCGTGGCGATGCGCTCGGTCACCTCGTCCTGCGTCAGGTCCAGGTTGCGGTCCGGGTCGACGAGTTCCGGGGACAACTGGATCTGCCAGTTGACGTAGTCCAGGCTGGCCGCGTGTTTCGGATCGGTCTCATCCGCGAACCGTGTTGCCGTCGCGGCCGCATCATCGCGGAACCCGAGGTCCGGGTGGACGATGCCGCCGCCCCGCCGACCGAGCAGGGACCGGTACAGCCGGACGGTGAAACCCGCCAGATGCTCGGCCTCCGCGTTATCCGGCAGGTCCGCGCGCAGTCGAAGAACGCTCTGATGGTACGCCGCCAGCGCCGGATCGGTAGCGGTACCGGTGCCGTTAGCATCCACTGTGGACGGTTGTAGTGGATCGGGTACGATCCGCCGGGCGACCAGCCGGCGAGCCACATCAGGTGCGATCGTATCCGCCGACTGTCGCAACGCCGCCCAGAGGCTGGCCGGTGGCGACTGCCGGCCATCGATGAAGATCACATGCTGCTCCGTGCCGGCCGCTTCCTGGGCCACCTGGTTCAGCAGCGAACTGTGGCTAACGGTAGCCGGGTGCAGGAACACCGACTGACCCACTTCATCGGCCACCCACCCGTCCGGCAGCGGGTGGCTCACCGGCGCCGGAAGGCGGGATACCTCCGGCACCGTCTGGTACGCCGCCGCGAACACGCCCAACGTACGCTCGCCGTCCGGCCCGACCGCGAAGGTACGCGACCCGACCGCACCCCGGACCGCGTTGTGCGGCAGTTCCACGGTCACGCCGAGGGCGCCGGAGAGTTGCTCCGCGAGACCGACGGAGAGTCGCACCGTCGGTACCAGTCGCAAGTCGACGATGACGGGCGCGGCCGTACCCGGCATCGCTTCGCCGATCGCCCGCCGCAGCACCGCAGCGTCCAGCGAAGCGGCATCCGGCATGACGCGTACGGTGCCGGGTATCACCGGCGACGACCTAGCGGCCGCGAGCGCAGCAGCCTGGCGCTCCCGGCCCGCCCGTCCCCGCATCTGGGCGGCCGACTGGACCAGCAGGTGACCCTGCGCCGTCGTACTCGTACGGTACCCCGCCGGAGTACGGCCGCCCTGCGCCCTACGCTTCGGCGCGGGGCCGGAAGTGTCCCCAGTGGACGATACCGGCCTGGCGACAGCGGGCTCCTGTGACGTAGACGTGGACGTGGCCATGGTCACGCCGGTGGATGCGGTCAGATGGGGGACCGGTGAAGGTACGGTGTGGGTGGCGCCGGCCGGGGCCTGGATCGACGTGGTGGGGACCGCCGGCGCCGGACCCGGCGTCGCTGTCGAGCCCTCGGCCATCGCCGGCGCGGCAAGGGTGGTAGACGTGCCAGGCGTGATAGACCTGGCAGGGGTGGTGATATGCCTCGCCAGCGGCGAGGACGCCGGCTGCGTTGTCGCCGGTAGCGAAGCGGCGGACGGTGGCGGGACCGGTTGTGAGGCAGGACGTGGCGACGCGTCGAGTCGCGTGGGACTGGGCGAAGAGACGATCAGCGAGGACGGGGGGACCGGGCTGGGCAGCGCAACATCCTGCGAACTATGGCCCGCTGCCGTTGGTGGGGTCGTCACCGTCACCGGCTGCGAAGCGGTGGCCTGCGGCACCACGGATTGCGCGGCGAGCGGCGGTGCGACTGTGGCAGGCTGCGCGGGACTGGACGGCGTGACCGGGCTGGGCAGCGCAGCACTCGGCGAACTCTGGTTGCCCGACGTGGGTGCGGTGGTCAATGACGATTGCTGTGATGTAACCGGCGGCGCAACAACGGGGGGCGAAGAAGCCGGCGATGCAGCGGCCGGTTGCGGTGCGACCGGCGCCACGCCGCCCGACTGAACCTGGACCGGCTGAGATGTCATTGGTGGGGGCTGGGTCGGTGGGGATGCAGCCGCCGGCTGCGAAGCGACAGGCTGCGAAGCGACAGGTGGCGAATGGGCCGGTGGCGAAGCGGCGGGCTGCGGCGCCACGGACGGCGCGGCGAGCGGCGGTGCGGCTGTGGCAGGCTGCGCGGAACTGGGCGGCGAGACGATCGGCGAGGACGGGGAGACCGGGCTGGGCAGCGCAGCACCCGA
>DATEJJ010001130.1:0-3454 GCA_035278125.1 Rugosimonospora sp. | reverse complement strand
GAGTTCCGCGGCCAGCCGCGGGTACGAGGTGCCGTCGCAGGCGATGTGGTGGATGCTCACCACGACCAGGTGCAGGTCCGGACCGAGCACCAGGACGGTGACCCGGACCGGGTACTCCGCGGTGAGGTCGAACGGCTTGCGCCGCTCCCACTCGGCGATCCGCCGGGCCCGCCGCTCGCGCCCCGCGGCGGGTTCTCCGGTCAGGTCGACCACCCGTACCTCGAACCGGCCGGGCGGGTCGATGAGCTGGACCGGCTCCTCGTCGCCGGCGTACCGGGTGCGGAGGATCTCGTGGCGCGCCACGACCCGCTCCCACGCCCAGCGCAGGCCCTCGACGTCCAGGCCCCCGCAGACCCGTAACACCCAGCTCATCAGGTACGCCGGGCTCGCCGGGTCGAACCGGTGCAGGAACCACATCTGCTGCTGGCCGGCCGACAGCGGCAGCGGCCGGCCGCGGTCGGTCCGGCCGATCGACCGCCGGGAACCGGTGCTGGCGCTGCCGCCACCATCCACCGCCATGGCACGTCCCTTCACCGGACCGTCACGTCCTCGTCGATCTCCTGCCGGGCCGCGGACCGGTCCCGGATGAGCCGCTCGACCTCCTCGGCGAGACCGGCCGCGGTGGGACGGTCGAAGAAGGCGAGCATCGACACCTCCACCCCGAAGGTGTCCTCCACGTTCCACAGCAGGCGCGCGGCGAGCAGCGAGTTGCCGCCGTGCGCCATGACGTCGTCGTCGAACCCGAGGTCCTCCCGGCCGAGCAGGCCGCGCACCAGCGCCAGGATGGTTTCCTGCTGCGGGGACAGGCCGGGGGCGTCATCGGGTCCGGCGACCGCGCCGAGCGCGCGGTCGGGCTCGGCGGCGCACTGCTCGGCGAGCGTGCCCAGCTGGGCGGCCAGGTGCATGGCGATCTCCTTGTCGTACAGGGCGGAGGCGTACTCCAGCGCGCCCAGGTACCCGCCCTCGGGGTCCGGCCACATGGTCAGCGCCAGGTCGGTGCGGGCGACCAGCCACGCGTCGGCCAGCAGCGCCAGGTCGCGGGCCCGGCGCCGCTGCCCCACCAGGTCGTCGCCCACGAGGGTGAACAGGGTCTGGAACAGCGGCGTGCGGGACAGGTCCCGCGGCTGGCCGGCCGCCGCCACGACCGCCTCGAACGGCGCCGCGTGCGCGAAGCCGTCCCGGCAGGCCCGGTCCACGGCGGCCAGCGCCTGCCGGAAGGACATCTCCGGCGCCAGCCCGGCACGGATCACCACCACGTCCATGAACAGGCCCACCACGTCGTGCAGTTCCGGTCGCGACCGCCCGGCGTGCGGTGTGCCCACGCCGAAATCCCAGTGGGTACCGGCGCGCGCGAGCGCGACCGTCCACAGTGTCAGGAACACCACGTGGGGGGTGGCGCCCGCCTCGCGGCCGGTGGCGAGCAGCTTCGCGGCGACCCCGGCCGGGAGGTGCACGGCGACCCCGGCGCCGTCGATACGCCGCCGTGCCGCCCGCTCCCCCACCGCCGGCACGTCCAGCGCCGGCAGGCCCGCGAGCGTGTCCCGCCAGTACGCGAGCCGCTCGTCCAGCGCCGCCGCGGTCAGCTGGGTGCGCTGCCAGGCCACCGCGTCGGTGTAGCCGATACCCGGCCGGGGCAGGTCCGTCGCGCGGCCCTCCCGGATCGCGGCGACCGACTCGACCAGCTCCCGCTCCAGCAGCCGGGCGGTCCAGCCGTCGCAGATGATGTGGTGGCAGACCAGCAGGAGCAGCTGCTCGGCACCGCCGTCCCGGATGAGGGTGGCCCGCCACAGCGGCGCCCGGCTCAGGTCGAAGCCGGCGGACAGCTCACCGGCGACCACCTTGCCGACCAGCTCCGGCGCGGCGTCGACGGTACGCGGTGCGGCGGGTACGTCGGGCTCGACCACCGCGGCCAGCCCTTCGGCGTCCATCACGTACCGGGTGCGGAGTATCTCGTGCCGCCGTACGACCCGGGACAGCGCCTCGCCGACCACCGCCGCGCCGGCCTGGGCGGGCAGCCAGACGAGGATCGGCTGCAGGTACTCGCGGCTGCCGGGGTCCATCCGGTCCAGCACCCAGAAGCGTTCCTGCGCGGGCGACAGTGGCCGGCGCGCGCCGGGTGCCAACCGGGCGATCGGTTGGGCGGTACGCGCCTCGCGCAGCAGCCGGGCCTGTCCCCGGACGGTCGGCGTGAAATGCAGCTCGCGGAACTCCACCGCCAGCCCGGAGGCGTCGGCGAGCTGCGCGGCGAGCTTGGTCATCATCAGCGAGTGGCCGCCCAGGCGGAAGAAGTCGTCGTCGAGGCCGATCTCGTCGGTGCCGAGCACCCTCCGCCAGGCGGCCAGCACGATGCGCTCCTCGGCGGTACCCGGCGCCGCGCCGCTGCCCCGCTCCCCCGTGGCCGCCCAGTCCACCTCCGGCAGGCGCAGGCGGTCCTTCTTGCCGCTGACCGTACGGGGCAGCGCCTCCAGCGTGGCGATGACCACCGGTACCAGCGCCGAGGGCAGCCGCTCGCGCAGGTACCCGGCCAGGGCGGTCGGGTCGCACCGGGACGGGGCCACCCAGGCGGCGAGCCGGCGGGTACCGCGCGGATCGGTGACCGCCCGGACCGCGGCCTCGACCACCTCCGGATGCGTCTCCAGCGCCGCCTCCACCTCGCCCGGCTCGATCCGGACACCGTTGATCTTCACCTGGGCGTCGACCCGCCCGACGAACTCCAGCGCGCCGTCCGGCCGCCGGCGTACCAGGTCGCCGGTGCGGTACATGCGCGCACCGGGCGGTCCGGACGGCTCGGGCAGGAAACGCTCCGCGGTACGGGCCGGGTCCCCGTGGTACCCGCGGCCGACACCGGGGCCGCCGAGGTACAGCTCGCGTACCGGAGCGTCGGCGCCGTCCCCGCCGTCCGGCGGCAGCAGCAGGCAGCGCATGTTGTCGACCGGGAACCCGATCGGCACCGGGCCGGTGCGCTGGGTCCGGTCGAAGTGACCGGCCAGCACGTCGATCGAGCACTCGGCGGGCCCGTACGTGTTCATGATGTCCACGTCGAGCCGGCCGAGCACCTGCTGGCACAGCTCGGCGTACAGCTGCTCGCCGCCGGAGCAGATCAGCCGCAGGCTGTCGCAGCGGGCCAGGTCCGGCTCGGCTGCGAGCAGCCGCAGCATGCTGGGTACCACCTGGAGCACGGTGGCCTGCCGTTCGCGGATCGACGCGATCAGCTCGTGCGGGTCCCGTCCGGCGTCCGGGCGGCCGAACGTCACCGGCGCGCCGCAGGCCAGCGGGGCGAAGACCTCCCACTGGGCCGCGTCGAAGGCCAGCGGGGTCTTCTGCAGCACCCGGTCGGCCGACGACAGCCGCATCTCGCGCAGCCCCCAGGCGATCCGGTTGGCGATGCCCTCGTGCGGCACGATCGCGCCCTTGGGGGTACCCGTGGAACCGGATGTGAAGATCATGTACGCGG
>DATEJJ010001129.1:0-23834 GCA_035278125.1 Rugosimonospora sp. | reverse complement strand
GGCTTGCGCACCTCGGTGTCGAGCTGGCGCTCCTTCAGCTCCGCGTTGCGCTCGGCCACCTTCTGTTGTTCGGTCAGGATCGCCTGCTGCCGCTCGGCCTCGGCCAGCGGCCCGGCCGCGGCCGAGCGCGCCTTGGCCGCGTCGATCTCGGCCTGCACGCCCGCCTTCTTCAGCGCCAGGTTCCGCTCGGCCTCCGCGATCGCCTCCTCGGCCTTCATCCGCTCCTGCTCGGCCGTCTGCCGCGCCTGCGCCTCGGCGATCGCCGCCGCCTTGAGCACCCGCGCCGCCTCGGGCCGCCCCAGATCCTGCAGGTACGTGCCGGCGGTGCGGATGTCCTCCAGCTGGAAGGCGTCCAGGATCAGACCCTGGTGGGTGAGCGCGCTCTCCGCCTCCTCCGCCACGTGTGCCGCGAACGCGGCCCGGTCCCGGATGATCTGCTCCACGGTCAGCCGGCCCACCACCGAGCGCAGCGCGCCGGAGAGCACCTGGCCGGTGAACGCCTCGATCCGGTCCTGCTGGTGCAGGAAGCGCTGGGCCGCCGGCCGGATCATCTCGGCGGTACCGCCGACCTTGACGATCGCGACGGCGTCCGCGTCGCAGCGGATGCCCTGCGCGCTGACCGCGCCGGTCACCGAAACCGGGATCTCGCGGCTGGACAGGTCCAGCTTGTACAGACGCTGGACGATCGGCATGACGAAGACCGCCGCGCCCATCACGACCTTCTGGCCGGACAGGTCGGTCACGGTCGAGCCGTCCGCCGTCCGGATGGCCTTGCCCTTGCGACCGGTGACGATGAACGCCTCGTTGGGCCCGGCCACACTGATCCGGGACAGGATGAACATGACGATCAGGAGTACCAGCAGTACGGCGCCGCCGATCGCGATCAGCAGTGGAGTCATGGCCCTTTCCTAAGAACTCCGGGTGTGGGCTCGACCAGGACACTGGTCGGGCTGGGTACCTCGATCACGAAGATCCGGGTACCGCGCGGGAGCGGTCCGTCCGCCCGCGCGTTGAACTTGATCTGCTGGCCGGCGACCGCGAGGCGCACCTCGCCGTACCCGCCGGCCGGTACCGGGGTGACCACCACGCCGGTGGCACCGATGAGATCGGCGCTGGTCAGCGTGGCGTCGGTGGCCATGTTGAGCGCGGCGGTGAGCAGCCGGCCGGCCAGCCACGCCGCCGGTACCGCGACCACCAGGCCGACCACGACGGCGAGTACCGCGGCCAGCGCGCCACCGCCGACGAGCGTGGCGACGATGGCCCCGGAGAAGCCGAACGCGCCGAGGAACCCGGCGATCGCGGGCAGCGTCAGCTCGAAGCCGCCGCCCGGACCGCCCACCTGCCCGCCGTGCAGGTGGCCCAGGTGCAGGTGCCCGAGGTGTACGTGCCCGAGGTGCAGGTGGCCGCCGAGCAGGGAAAGGATGAGCAGGAGTAGCGCGAAACCGCCGATCGCGAGGAATGTCACGGTCACCGCGTCCATGCGCTGGCGCCTCCCCGCGCCCGGGCCCGGTGGGCAACTGGTCCAACCGGCCCCGATCTCTGAGGGTAGACGCCCCGTACCAGCGCCGCGGCCCGTCTGTCGGGAATTGTTGGGGCGGCACCGGTCCCGCTAATGCAGTTAAATTACCGAGGTGAATGTCTAATCGATCGCTGGTACGTCGAACTCGCCTGCCCGCAGGCCGGCGAGGAATTCCCGCCAGGAGGCCCGGGAAACGCGCAGCTCCGGCCCGTCGGGCTCGTCCGACCGCCGGACCAGGACCTGATCCCCGCTGGTGGAGACCTCGACGCAGGCGCCCGCTTCGCAGTGCGTGCTGCGCCGCCACCCACGACTGTTCTCGATCGCCGCCATGTCGATATCCCCCTTATGCCGCTGACACCACCATACGAACCACATCGCCGGATCGGAATAGCTGGACCCGTTTGCGGACCGACAAAAGCGCCGGTACCCAGGTAGGTACCGGCGCCACACGTGGCGGTTTAGCGGATCTCGAACTCGCCCCCTCGTACGCCGGCGAGGAACGCCTCCCACGCGCCGGGGGTGAAGGCGAGTACCGGCCCGTCCGGGTCCTTCGCGTCGCGCACGGCGTACCCCCCGTGCGCCCGGGCCACTTCCACGCACGCGCCCGACTCGCACCGGCGACTGCGCCGCCAGGCGTGAGTTAGCTGCGACTCACTCATGCTGTATCGCCCTTCTCGTTCGTCCGGGACGCTGCGCCGGATAAGAGACACTTTATACTGTCTTGTACGCTCTCTTGACAGCAGCGACGCCACCCCGCATGAGGTGGCGTCGCGCGGCGGATCAGGACTATCCGGTACCCGGCGGGCGGTGGCCGCCGCCCGCCAGCATCAGGTCAGCGCACTCCTGGATGAGGCTCGTCGACTCCGCGTCGTCCAGCGCGAGCGGCCAGAGCTTCTCGAAGATCTCCCGGTGCCGGCTGATCTCCCGCGGGGTGTGCACGATGTCGTCGGTCATGTAGCCCTCGCGGTACAGCACCGCGTTCTGCTCGTCGGCCAGGTCGAGAACCGCGAACGGGCCGAGCAGCGCGATCGGTACGCCGCGCGCGAACGGGATGATGCGTACCAGGATCGCGGTCTCGCGCATGATGTGCAGCATCTCCTGCAGCTGCCGGCCGGTGACCGCCGGGCCACCCACCTCGCGCAGCAGCGTCGACTGGTCGATGATCGCCAGGTACTGCGGCGGGTCCTCGCGGTACAGCACGGCCTCGCGCCGCCGCCGGCGGAACTCCACCCGCGCCTGGATCGTCTCCTCGTCCAGCTCGTCGTAGTTGGCCATGACGGCGCGCGCGTACTCCTCGGTCTGCAGCAGGCCGGGTACCACCACCGGGTGGTAGTACCGGATGGCCCGCGCCTCCGCCTCGAACTGCAGCAGCGAGGAGAGTGCCGGAGTGAGGTTCTCCCGGGAGCTGTGATCGGGTGACCACCGCTCCAGCCGCGCCGCGCGCGCGTCGGTGATCAGCTGCTGTACCGCGTCCGGATCGCGGACGTCCAGGAAGTCGAGCAGTACCCGCAGGTCACTGGCGGAGATGGAGACGTCGCCCTTCTCGATCCGCATGACCTTGGACAGCGACCACTCCATCGCCTCGGCGATCTGGCCCTGGGTCAGGTGCTTCGCCTCACGCGCCCGCCGCAGGGCCAGGCGTACGCGGCGCCGGGCGACCGCGGGCGAGTCGGTAGTGGACATCTGACCTTCTTTGGCCACGTTGCCGGTGAGCATGATGGTCCCGCGGCATGCGTATGGGCTGGTTGCATGCGTATGGCTGGATGCGACATAGCAGACAGGGACCTGTCTACTTTGAGGTTGTCGGCAGGTAGCTTACATCCGGAGTACCCGCTCGGGCGCCGGCATTCACCGACAGATTTCTACCATTCGCCGCGCCCTACGGTGAGCCCGGTACGGTCGGTGTGACCTGCCGGAATCCCGTTCTGTCAGACCGGGCGGGCACAATTGCCGGGTGGACTGGACCGCGGTACCCGCACCGATCGGCGCACTCGGCGTGGCCAGCGACGGTACCGGCATCTGTGCCGTGCGCTTCGAGGGCCCGGGTGGCCGGACGGGTGCGACCGACCCGCTGCTCGACCGGGCGGCGGAGCAGCTCGCGGCGTACTTCGCCGGTGACCGGAGCGACTTCGAGCTGCCCCTGTCCGTATCCGGTGGCAGCACCTTCGAGCGCGCCGTATGGGCTGAGATCGCGGCCATCCCGTACGGCGAGATGATCACGTACGGCGAGATCGCGACCGCCGTCGGCGACCGTACCGCCGCCCGCGCCGTCGGCATCGCCTGTAACCACAACCCGTTGCCGATCCTGGTGCCGTGCCACCGGGTGGTGGGCGCCGGGGGCAAGATGGTCGGCTTCGGCGGCGGCCTGCACCGCAAGCGCTTCCTGCTGGAGCTGGAGGCACGGGTGCGCATCGAGCACTCCTTCGGCTGAGGGCGGCTCGCTGGCTGGGCGCCGCGCTACAGGCCGAGGAGCACGCCGACGAGCCGGTAGATCCCGATCGCGACCAGCGTGCCGAGGATGAGCAGCGCGATGGCCACGAACAGGCACGGCAGGCCGAGCCCGCGCCGCTCGCCGGGTGCCTCGCCGGTGCCCTGCCAGTCCGGCGGCGGGCCGAGCTTCTCCGCCTCGGCGGTCAGCGCGCGCAGCCGGTCGCGGGCGGCCGGGGTCAGCTCGTCCGGATCGCCGGTGTACCGCAGCAGCCGCAGGCGCAGCCAGGGCGACGGGTGGGCGCGCTCGAACGCGGTGGCCTCGTCCGCGTCCAGCCCGGGAGACAGGTAGGCCCAACGGCCGGCCTCCACCGGGTTGCCGCTCTGCCGGTACACGTCGGCGAGCAGATCCCGGACGTCCAGGTCGTCGGGGTCGATCGCGAGCAGCGTGCGCAGGCGTTGGCGGGCCAGGTGGGTGCGGCCGTGCGCGAGGTCGACCTTGACGCGCGAGAGCACATCCTGCTTCGCCACGTATCAATGGTCGAGTCCGGCGAGTCTGACACGCCAGCCCGGGAGATAACGAAACGGACGCGTGTCAGCCGATCAACCATTGCGCCACGGTCAGCGCGCCGAGTACCGCGAGCCCGAGCAGCGCGGCCGACACGAGGAGCGCGCCGAGCACCGGGAGCGGCCGGGTACGCCAGGTCCGCGGGGCGGGTACGGGCAGCGCGGCGACCAGCCCCGCCAGCCGGGTACGCGCGAACTCGGTCGCCGCGTGCCCGTCCCGTTCGGGCCAGCGCAGCCGGCGCAGGCGCTGGGCGGGCGACGGGTACGCGCGCTCGAAGGCGAGCGTCTCGGCCGGATCGGCGTTCACGCTGAGGTAGCTCCAGCGCCCCGCCTCCACCGCGTTGCCCACCAGCCGGTACACGGCGGCGAGCCGCCGGCGCAGGTCGAGGTCGGCCGGGTGCGCCGCGACCAGGCTGCTCAACCGGCGGATGGCAGGGTCGGTGCGACCCTGCGCCAGCTCGGCGGCGACGCGTTCCAGCACGTCGGACTTTGCCATGGCAATCACTATCGCGAGAGGTCACCGGGTGGTCCAGTGGGCACGGCGGCCAACTTTGCCGGTACAGACGCGGGACGGGGCCCGTGACCAGGCCCCGTCCCGCCGTGCTGCGTCAGCTCGCGGCTTCGCCCCGGATGAAGTTCTCCACGGCGTCGCGCGCCTCGGTGTCGGCGTACTGCACCGGCGGCGACTTCATGAAGTAGCTGGACGCGGAGATGACCGGGCCGGCCATCTTGCGGTCCATCGCGATCTTGCAGGCGCGGACCGCGTCGATGATGATGCCCGCCGAGTTCGGCGAGTCCCACACCTCCAGCTTGAGGTCGACGTTCAGCGGTACGTCGCCGAACGCCTTGCCCTCCAGCCGGATGTGCGCCCACTTGCGGTCCAGCAGCCACGGCACGTGGTCCGACGGTCCGATGTGGACGTTCGCGCGCTCCATCTCGTGCGGGATCTGCGAGGTGACCGACTGGGTCTTCGAGATCTTCTTGGACACCAGCCGCTCGCGCTCCAGCATGTTCATGAAGTCCATGTTGCCGCCGAAGTTCAGCTGGTATGTCCGCTGCAGCTCGACGCCGCGGTCCTCGAACAGCTTGGCCAGGGCGCGGTGCACGATGGTCGCGCCCACCTGGCTCTTGATGTCGTCGCCGACGATCGGCAGGCCGGCGTCGGTGAACTTCTTCGCCCAGACCGGGTCCGAGGCGATGAAGACGGGCAGCGCGTTGACGAAGCCGCAGCCGGCGTCGATCGCCGCCTGGGCGTAGAACTTGTCCGCCGCGTCCGAGCCGACCGGCAGGTACGAGACGACCACGTCGACCCTGGCCTCGCGCAGCGCGCGGACCACGTCGACCGGCTCCTCGTCGGACTCCTCCACCGTTTCCCGGTAGTACTTGCCGAGACCGTCGAGAGTGGGTCCACGCTGGACGGTCACGCCGGTGGGCGGTACGTCGCAGATCTTGATGGTGTTGTTCTCGCTGGCGACGATCGCTTCTGCCAGATCCCGACCCACCTTCTTGGCGTCCACGTCGAACGCCGCGACGAACTCCACGTCCCGTACGTGGTACTCGCCGAAGGTGACGTGCATGAGACCCGGAACGCGCTCTTTGGGGTCGGCGTCGCGGTAGTACTCCACGCCCTGGACCAGGGACGAGGCGCAGTTACCGACACCGACGACGGCGACGCGGACGGAGCTCATCGCAAGTGCCTCCTTCTTTCATCACGGCCGCTCCGGCGTGTCCGGAAGCGGGTTTCTAGGTGACCTGGCCGATCCGGGCTGGCCGCCCGATCGCTCGGTGGCGATCAATTCCTCCAGCCAGCGCACCTCGCGCTCGCAGGCGTCGAGGCCGTGCCGCTGCAGTTCGAGGGTGTACGCGTCCAGCCGCTCGGCCGCCCGGCCCAGCGCGTCGCGCAGCCCTTCCCGCCGCTCCTCGATCCGCCGGCGGCGGCCCTCCAGGATGCGCAGGCGCGTGGCCTGGTCGGTGCGGGAGAAGAAGGCGAAGTGCACGCCGAACCCGGTGTCGTCGTACGTCTCCGGGCCGGCCTGCGCGAGCAGGTCCTGGAACCGCTCCTTGCCCTCAGCTGTGATCTTGTACACAACCCGCCCGCGGCGGGTGGTCAGCGGCGGTACCTCGGCCTGGCCGCCGGCGGCCGGACCGGCCTCTTCGGTGATCCAACCGGCGGTGTGTAGCCGGCGCAGCGTGGGGTACAGCGATCCGTACGAGATCGCCGCGCGGATCGCACCCAGCTTCGCCGCGAGCTGCTTGCGCAGCTCGTACCCGTGCATCGGGGACTCCTGCAGGAGTCCGAGGATGGCCAGATCGAGCACCGTCCCCTCCTCCCCTTCGCCGCGATGTATCGGGCCGATACATCGCCACGGTAGAACCATACGCTACCTTTGGCAAGCGGAGGTACTCTCCGGGTGGCATATGCTTACGTATCGTGACGGGAGTCGCCCGCGCGCCCAGAGGCGCGTACCCTCTTCCGCATGCGTACGCAGCGGCAGATTGTGGACTACTCGCTTCAGAAGCGGGCGTTGCTGCGCGAGGTCTACTCC
Source organism: Rugosimonospora sp. (assembly GCA_035278125.1). GTDB lineage: Bacteria > Actinomycetota > Actinomycetes > Mycobacteriales > Micromonosporaceae > DATEJJ01. The sequence goes on along the minus strand of DATEJJ010001129.1, from coordinate 16,775 downwards.
GGCCGGGTAGGCACGCACGAGGTCTGTGATGCCTCGCCGTACCTGAAGAACGCCGCGCGTTTCCATGGCGAGCAGTCCGACGTCCGGTGCCCGATCTGTCGCCGGGAGAATCTCACGCACGTCCATTACATCTACGGCGACGAGTTGAAGCAGTCCGCCGGCCAGGCTCGGGCGAGGACCGAGCTCAGCATGCTGGCGATGACGTTCCGTGAGTTCCAGGTGTACGTGGTGGAGGTCTGCCGGGGCTGCGGCTGGAACCATCTGATCGAGCAGTACCTGCTCGGGCGCGAGGGCCTGCCCGGCGGCTCCACCGACGCGCACGAGGTGCGGCGACGGCGCGAGGTAGCCGAATGAGGATGGCTCACCCGGCTGGCGACCGGAACGCGCGCTTACCGGGTGAGTGGCATATCACAAATCGGATAAGCCCCATGATCTCGGACGACGCGGCTCCGGCGCCGCGTTACTCCACGGGGCTTCTTCGCGTATTCGTATATGACCGGCGTGGCACGGCTCACGGCAGTCGGGTGGTGCTGCGCCTCTCGCCACCCCGAGCGGCAGGGTGTGAGGAATGAACTCCTACGGCGACTCGACGAACTCGGCACACGGCCGGGCCCGGGTACCGGGCTCCGGCGGCGCGCCCGGCGGTAACGAGGACGCCCCGTACGAGCACTACGACCCGTACCGGGAGATGGACCGGCAGCCCAGCCGGGCCTCGGCCAGCGCCTCCACCGGGCGCGCGCGGGTCGGCGGCCGGGCGAGCGTACGGCCGGCAGGCGGGTACACCGACGGGCACGACCCCGGCCCTTCGGGCGGGTACCCGGGCGGCGGTGCCACCGGGCGGGCGTCGGTCGGCGGTGCGAGCGGCCGCGCGTCGGTCGGTCGGGCCACGGTCGGCGAACCCGGCGGGTTCGGCGGACCCTTTGACCCTCCCGGTACCCGGCGTCCCGGCCGGCCCAGCATCGACCCGTTCGCCCCGGTACCGGACCGGGGGGCGATCGCGCGGGCGCGGAGCAAGAAGGCGCGGCGCCGCAACCTGGTCCTGTCCGCGATCGCGCTGATCGTCATGCTCAGCGGCCTGACCGTCGTCGGCGGTACCTACTACTTCAACAAGGTGCCGCTGCCGGCCGACGTGGCACTGCCCGAGTCGACCACCGTCTACTACAGCGACGGCAAGACGATGATGGCCAAGTTCGGCAACCAGAACCGGACCTTCGTCGCGCTGTCCCAGGTCTCGCCGTGGGTGCCCAAGGCCGTGGTGGCAACCGAGGACAACACCTTCTACACCAACTCGGGCATCTCCATCCGCGGCATCCTGCGGGCCGCCTGGAACAACGTCAAGGGCGGCAGCACCCAGGGCGGTTCCACGATCACCCAGCAGTACGCGCGCCAGGTCGTCGACGCGACGGTCACCGACCGCACGGTCTCTGTCAAGATCAAAGAGGCCGTCATCGCCATGAAGATGGACCAGAAGTACGACAAGAACAAGATCATGGAGATGTACCTCAACGTGATCTACTTCGGTCGCGGGGCGTACGGGATCGAGGCGGCGGCGGAGGCGTACTTCGGGAAGCACGCGATCAACCTGACGGTGGAAGAGAGCATGGTGCTCGCCGGGGTGATCCGGGACCCGGGCGGCGGCAGCTACGACCCGATGGTGAACAAGCAGAGCGCCGTGGACCGCTTCACCAACTACATCAAGCCGAACATGGTGAAGCTGAACTACATCTCGCCGGCGCAGGCCAACGCGATGCAGTACCCCACCGACGTCACCAAGGCCGACGCGACCATGACCAGCGCCGCCCAGTTCGGCAAGAGCGAGCCGACCGGCCTCGTGGTGCACCACGTCATGGACGAGCTGACCCACCTGACCAAGGCGGACGGCACGCCCATGTTCACCAAGGAGGACCTGCAGAACGGCGGGTACAAGATCGTTACGACGATCGACAAGAACATGGAGGCGGACGCCATCGCGGCGGCCAGCCGTACCAACAAAGACTCGCCCATCTCGCAGCTGGGCCCGGCAAACTTGCAGGCGGCGCTGGTCTCGGTGGAGCCGAAGACCGGCCGGGTGATGGCCTACTACGGCGGTGACCAGGGTTCCGGCTTCGACTACGCCGGGGTGTACCGCGATCCGGTGCTCGGCGACGGCAACTGGACCGGCGGCCACCACCCGCCGGGCTCGACCTTCAAGGTCTACACCATGGCCGCGGCGCTGCAGGCCGGCATGTCCATCGACTCCTACTGGTACGGCCCGAAGAGCCGCGACTTCCCGCAGGAGAACCGGGTCAAGGGCAAGCTCGGCCCGATCGTCAACGCCGGCGCCAGCTGCCCGCAGGGCTGTCCGATGTGGAAGGCGCTGCAGCAGTCCATGAACACCGTGTTCTACGCGGTGGGCGAGAAGGTCGGCGCGAACAAGGTGCTCGACGTGGCGCACGCCATGGGCATCAACTACATGTGGGCGAACAACTCGGCCTACCCGACCGGGCAGATGGTCGAGCTGACCGGGTCGCAGCCGGGCGAGCAGCTGGTACCCAGCAAGTTCAGCAACGAGCTCACCATCGGCCAGTTCGGCATCACGGTGCTGGACAACGCGACCGGCGTGGCCACCGTCGCCGGTGGCGGCATCGCGGTGAAGGCGCACTTTGTCAAGGACGTGACCAGGGGCGCCCAGACGGTCTACTCGGAGCAGCTCAAGCAGACCAACCTGAGCCAGATCGGCATCACCTCGCAGATGATGGACGACGAGCAGTGGGCCATGGGCAAGGTGCTGGACCCGAACGCGGGCAACGGCGACCAGGGCGTGATCCTCTCCGGCGGCCGCGACGCGGGTGGTAAGACCGGCACCTGGCAGTACGGCAACGAGAACAACGAGAACGCGCACGCCTGGTTCGTAGGTTTCACACCGGGCCAGCTCGCCACGGCCGTCTGGGTCGGCAACGCGGGTACGGAACAGCCGATCAGAACGAAGAGCGGCAAGAAGATCTTCGGCGCCACGCTACCGGGCCCGATCTGGAAGAAGTTCATGAACGCGGCACTGAAGAGCTATCCCAAGGTGCCCATGCCGGACAAGATGGACGTCGGTGACCCGACGCTCGGCGAGCTGCAGGCTCCTGCTCCGCAGGACACCGGCCAGCAGACCGACCCGAACCAGGGCGGCGGCGGCAACAACCCCATCTGCGCGATCCCCCTGTTCTGCCCGAGCACCTCGCCCAACTCCAGCCCGACCAACGGCGGCAACGGCGGCGGTAACGGGTTCCCGAACCCGCGCCCCAGCCACTGAGACGGCCGAGTCCGGCCCGGGTACGCGCGCCGCGTACCCGGGCCGCCGCCGAAACAGGGCGGGTGGCGTTCTCCTTGCGCGGCAAATGGGGCAGGATGTCAGGCCATGGGTGAGGCTCAGCGCGCGGATGTGGACCTGCTGGACGACGACGGCGATGACGCCGCGGACCGGCTCGACTATGCGGCGTACCAGCCCGGCCCGCTCGACCGTCCGTCCGGCTCGGACGAGTTCGTGCGCGGGCTGTCCGAGGCGATCGGCGGCCCGCTCGGCGAGCACGCGGTCGGACCGCGTCGCAGCGGGCGCTTCTGGACCGCCGCGCGGATCGTGCTGGCGCTGGTCTGCCTGTCGCTCGCCCTGCACTGGGTGCAGAAGTCGCCCTGCCAGGACGGCGCGTGGAGCAACCTCAAGCAGTACCGGCAGATGTGCTACACCGACGTGCTCGCGCTGTACTACGCCGAGGGCCTGTCCGACGGCAAGGTCCCGTACGCCGACCACGCGGTCGAGTACCCGGTGCTCACCGGCGTCTTCATGGGCCTGCTCGGGCTGCCGGTACACGCGCTGGCCGCGCACCGGCCCGGCCTCAACCAGGGTGAGTGGTTCTACAACCTGAACGTGGTCACGCTCGGCGCGATCGCGGTCGCCAGCGTCGCGACCATGCTCGCGCTGCGCCGCCGCCGGCCCTGGGACGTCGCGATGTTCGCCGTCTCCCCCGCGCTGATCCTCACCGCCACGGTCAACTGGGACCTGCTCGCCGTGGGCTTCGCCGTCTTCGGCATGTACGCCTGGGCGCGCCGGCATCCCGCGCTGGCCGGGGTGCTGCTCGGGCTGGGTACCGCCGCCAAGCTCTGGCCGGGGTTCCTGTTCATCCCGATCCTGCTGCTGGGCCTGCGCGCCCGCCGGTTCGCGCCCGCGTTCGTCGCCAGCTTCACCGGCGTGGTGGCGTGGATCCTGGTCAACCTGCCGGTGGCGTTCGCGTTCACCGACTCGTGGCGGACCTTCTTCCACATGAACAGCACCCGGCCCATCGACTGGGGCACGCTCTGGTACATCGGCGAGAACTTCCCGATCCACGGTCACCTGCCCGGCTTCCAGTGGCTGTCGGTCAACATCCAGTCGCTCAACTGGATCACGTACGGGCTGTTCGGCCTGGCCTGCCTGGGTATCGCGGTACTGATCCTCCTGGCCCCGCGCCGGCCCCGGCTGGCCCAGGTGGCGTTCCTGGTGGTCGCCGCGTTCCTGGTCTTCTCCAAGGTGTGGTCGCAGCAGTACGTGCTGTGGCTGCTGCCGCTCGCGGTACTCGCCCGGCCGCGCTGGGGCGCGTTCCTGGTCTGGCAGTTCGGCGAGATCTGCTACTTCGTGGCGTTCTACGGCGAGCTGATGGGCGCGTCCGGCAAGAGCGTCTTCCCCGAATGGGTGTTCGTCAGCGCCGCCCTGCTGCGCCTGATCACCGTCTGCCTGCTGGCCGGGTACATCGTCCGGGACATCCTCAAGCCGCACCGCGACGCGGTACGCCAGACCTACGACGACGATCCCGACGGTGGCGTCTTCGACGGTGCCGAGGACGCGCCCTGGGTCACCGCGCTGCGCGACCGGTCCCGGGGCGGGCTCGTGGTACCCGAGCCCGCCACCTGACTCACCCCAGCGTGTAGAGGATCGTGTCGCCCTGGTCCTCGCGGGTGATGCCCAGGCCGTCGACGGGCGTCTCCATGGTGGCGGCCTTGGCGTAGTCGCCGCCGGCCGCCCGGTCCTTCACCACCAGCACGTACCGGATGCCCAGCTGGCGCAGGTAGTCCACGCTGGTCTGGTCGGGGAACGACTTGACCACGTCCCGCGTGTGCGTCTGGTCGGTCGGGTAGAAGCCGCTGTTCCCGTTGACCATCTTCTGGAACTTCGTGGTCGACCACAGCATGATGTTCATGTCGGTCAACGGGTCACTGGGCAGCACCATCAGCGGGGCGCCGACCGTACGCATCGCGGCCGGCTGCGCCGGTACCACCGGGTGCGGAAGCGTTTTCCAGTTGGTCCCCTCCGCGATCACGAGCACCAGCGGGATCAACAGGAACAGCTGCAGCAACGGCCCCGGGCGGGACGGGATCTTCTCCGCCAGCATCTCGGTGGAGCGGCGTACCAGCGCGCTCATGGCGCCGGCGGCCAGGATGGCCAGCAGCAGCGTCACCCAGATGACCAGCCGGCCCGGGGTACGGATCGCGCTCCAGCCGGGCAGGTGGTGGAACAGCGGGATGTACGTGTACGTGCCGCCGTGGAAGTTCGTACCCAGGGCGAGGATGGCGCTGCCCAGGGTGGCGAGCACGAGGCAGAACCGGGCGCGTACCGACCAGGTGGAGAAGAAGACGCCGGCGAACGCGAGGCCGATCAGGGTGAACCCGGGCAGCAGGGTGGTCTCCGCCGGGTACGGCATGGCGGCGCGGGCGGCCGCGTGCGCGCTGCCCCAGAACAGGGACTGCTCCGGCGCGGTGAAGAAGGACCGGATGGTCGGCGAGTACATCGCGACCTCGGCGAGGCTACGCCGGGCCTCCGGGTGCAGCTGGAGCACCTTGAAGTAGGGCTGCGCCATGAGCAGCACGATCCCGCCGAAGACGACCATCCCGACGGCCTCGAAGATGACCAGCCGCCGGCCGAGGGCGCGGCGCCCACCGGCCAGCCAGAGCAGCACGGCAAGTACGAAGAGCCCGGCCAGCGCGTACCCGAAGGGGAGGCCGATACCGAAGCTGATGGTCACCTGCCAGGTAGCGGTGAGCCAACCGGCCAGCACCCACCCGGGCCGCCGCCGGCGCCGGGACTCGTCGCCGCGTACCAGCGAGAAGCCGTGCCCGCGGGCGAGCATGGCGAGGCTGAGCGCGATGCCACCCACGGACAGCACGTGCATGTGCCCGGCCTGGCCCCAGCGCCACGGCGCGTACGCGAACGCCGCGCCCGCCACCGCTCCCGCGATCCGCGCCCCGCCGAGCTGCCGGACCAGCGCGTACGCGCCGAAGAACGCCAGCGCGTGCAGCAGGATGAACATGATGTTGTACCGGACCAGGGCGGCGGTGGGCCCGGTGCCGATCAGGCTCGCCGGCAGGTATCCGAGCAGCGTGTCGGAGAACGCGAAGCTGTACTGGTCCGGGTAGAACGCATTGGCGTTCCACAGCTGGCCGGGGTCGGTGACCACGATGTGCCCGGCCCAGGCCAGCTCCCACGCCTGCAGCGTCGGGTCCCAGATGTCCGACGGGATGGTGGTGGCCGGGTGCAGGGCGCACGGCCAGGTCATGATGACGGCGAGGGCCAGCGCGCCGAGCGCGGCCAGGGTCCACTCGTGGATCGTGAACCGGCCGACCCCGCGCAGGATCCGCTCGACCCGCCCCGGTACCCGTTCGGGCGCCGGGCTGAACCGGGTCCAGCCGTTCACCTCGTCGCCGGGCTTGCCGTCAGCCCCCTCCGCGGCCGGTGCTTCCGGTGCGTCCGCGGCCGGTGCGGGATCGGCCGGAGCGTCGACCGGCGGGGGTGCGGGGGCCGCCTCATCGGCGTCACCGGACGCGGCTGCCCGGCCCGGCGCGGTGCCGTCCTGATCCACGCTCACGCCCGCCTCCCTGTGGCTGGTCAACTCGTGCCCGATCCGGCCGCCTAGGCGGCGAGCCGCTCCCGAAGGTAGGCGATGTCGGCCGCCTGGCCGGCCTCGCCCCCGGGTGTCTCCACCACGACCGGGGCACCGGCCGCGCGGATCACCGCCACCACCAGTTCCGGGTCGATCGTGCCCGACTGCAGGTTCTCGTGTCTGTCCCGGCCCGAGTCGAACGGGTCCTTGGAGCCGTTCGCGTGGATCAGATCGATCCGGCCGGTGATCGACTTGATCCGGTCGACGAGGCCGAGCAGCTCCTCGCCACCGGCGAAGGCGTGGCACGTGTCCAGGCAGAACCCGACCTCGTACCCGCCGATCGCGTCCCAGAGGCGGGCCAGCGCGTCGAGCCGCCGCGCGCAGGCGTTGTCGCCGCCGGCCGTGTTCTCCACCAGTACCGGCGTCGCGAAGCCGCCGGACTCCGCGGCGTACGCGAAGGTCTTGCGCCAGTTGTCGAATCCGGTCGGCAGGTCCGCCACCTCGTTCACGTGGCCGCCGTGCACGATCAGGCCCTTGGCGCCGACCTCGGCGGCTCCCTGAGCGTGGCTGAGCAGCAGCTTCCGGCTCGGTATCCGGATGCGGTTGTTCAGCGTGGCCACGTTGATGCGGTACGGCGCGTGGATGTAGATGTCCAGGTCCGAGCCCTTGAGCGCGGCCGCGTCCGGGCGCGGCGCCGGATCGGCCCACGCCTGCGGATCGGTGAGGAAGAACTGGGCCACCTGCGCACCCCGGGCAGCGGCCGCGCCGAGCGGGTCGACCGGATCGATGTGGGCTCCGATACGCATGCCGGAGAGCCTACGTCGTGGCTCCGACAACCTTCCGCGGGACGGCGGCGGCCCGGACGCGTCACTGGCCCGGTGCACGTGTCGTTGTTCCGAATAGCTTTCCGACAGGGGTGACGGGATGTCGCGGGCGCACCGGTACGCGCGGGGACTGGGGGCCGTGCTGGTCGCCGTGCTCTCCGGCGTGCTGGTACCGGCCGGTCCGGCCCGGGCCGAGGCAGGTCTGACGGTCACCTTCAACGGCGGCTGCGGGGTGCGCGGGGCCGGCGCGGCGTCCGAACCGGACGCGGACCTGCTGTCGGTACCGGCCGAGGCCACTGTGATCTTCGTGAACCATCTGGGCCAGGCGGCGACCCTGCTGGTCGACGACCGGTCCGCGGTCACCCTGCGCGCCAACGACGAAGTACCGGTGGTGTTCCACCACGGACCCGTGAGCGTGAAGCTGGCGCCCCCCTGCGTGGCCGTCGCCGACGCGGTTGCGGTGGACGTGGAGGTGGTGACCGCGTACCCCAGGGCCGCCGCGCCGACCGCGGCGGCCCCCGCGACCAGCGCCGCGACAGCGCCGCGACACGCTTTCTCGAAGATTCTGGTACTCGTGGCGGCGATCTGCGTGGTTGGCGTGTCAGTCGCGACAATTCGGGCTATTATCGCTCAGCGTGCAATAAGGACGGTAGGCGCGTAAGCTACATATGAGACTCCGCGGGGCGCTCGTCATCCAGCTCGTCGGTGTGGTCGTTCCTCCCCAGGTCCCACCCAGCTAGACGGATCGGGCGCCCCGCGGCCCGTCCTCTGCCGACCCCACGCCCCGGAACGGGTGACCAGCGTGGGGCCGGGTATCCTTGCCAGGTTCGTCGATGACACCGCGACGCGTCGCGGTGTCATCGTGCGGATGGACGCCAGACCTCCTGTCACGGAGAGACCGTGACCGCTAGCCCAGAGGAGGTGAGCACGTCTTGCGTCATTACGAGATCATGGTGATCCTCGATGCCAACCTCGAGGAGCGCACCGTCGCCCCGTCGCTCGACACGTACCTGAACGTGATTCGGACCGCGGGTGGCTCGGTGGAGAAGCTCGACGTATGGGGCCGCCGGCGCCTGTCGTTCGAGATCAATAAGAAGACCGAGGGCATCTACGCCGTCATCGACCTGCAGGCGACGCCCGCGGCCGTGGCCGAGCTGGATCGTCAGCTTCGACTCAACGAGTCGGTACTGCGTACCAAGGTCATTCGCCCGGACGTTCGCTGACGCGGCGACCTGGTGAGCCCCCATCGGCTTTCGGGCGGACTGTCGCACGCGTGTGGCAGCCTGCTCCCACAACAAGCTGAGTGCTCGAGGAGTGACTGACGATGGCAGCTGGAGACGTCACCATCACCGTCATCGGCAATCTGACCGATGACCCGGAGCTGCGCTTCACCCCGTCCGGTGCGGCCGTGGCCAAGTTCCGTGTCGCGTCTACACCGCGCTTCATGGACAAGACGACGAACGAGTGGAAGGACGGCGACCCGCTGTTCCTGTCCTGCACCGTGTGGCGCCAGGCGGCGGAGAACGTCGCCGAGTCGCTGCAGCGGGGCGCCCGCGTCATCGTCTCGGGACGGCTGCGCCAGCGGTCGTACGAGACGAAGGAGGGTGAGAAGCGCACGGTCATGGAACTTGAGGTCGACGAGATCGGCCCGTCGCTGCGGTACGCCACGGCGAAGGTGCAGAAGATGTCACGCTCGTCCGGCGGCGGCTTCGGCTCGTCGTCCGGTGGCGGCAACTCCGGTGGCGGCTACGGCGCCGACGATCCTTGGGCGACCGCGACACCGGCTCCGGCCGGTGGCGGCGGTGGCGGGGGCAACTTCGACGATGAGCCACCGTTCTGATGCCACCCGGACAAGCGACACGGAGTAGAGCAATGGTCAAGGCTGCGGCACTGCGCAAGCCGAAGAAGAAGGTGAACCCGCTCGACAAGGACGGGATCACGTACATCGATTACAAGGACACGGCGCTGCTGCGTAAGTTCATCTCGGACCGCGGGAAGATCCGCGCCCGGCGGGTGACCGGTGTCAGCGCGCAGCAGCAGCGGCAGATCGCCCGGGCGGTCAAGAACGCCCGCGAGATGGCGCTGCTGCCGTACACCACGACCGGGCGCTGAGGAGGCTGATCGACATGAAGATCATCCTCATTCAGGAGGTCTCGGGGCTCGGCGCACCGGGCGACGTGGTGGAGGTCAAGGACGGCTATGGCCGTAACTACCTGCTCCCGCAGGGCTTCGCGATCCCCTGGACCCGGGGGGCGGAGAAGCAGGTGACCCTGATCAAGCGGGCCCGTTCGACCCGGGAGATCCGCGACCTGGGTCACGCCAACGAGGTCAAGGGGCAGTTGGAGGGGTTGAAGGTCAGCCTGTCCGCACGGGCCGGCGACGGTGGCCGGCTGTTCGGCTCGGTGACCCCGGCCGATGTGGTGGCGGCGGTGAAGACCGCGGGCGGCCCGGCGCTGGACCGCCGGCGGCTCGAACTGCCCGGCCACATCAAGTCGGTGGGCGCCTACCAGGTGCAGGTACGCCTGCACCCAGAGGTGACCGCCAAGATCTCGCTGAACGTGGTACCGGCGCGCTAGCCCGGCACCGGCTCACGACGGGCGCCCCGCGAACCTCGCGGGGCGCCCGTCGCGCGTTCACCGACCGTTCCCGCCCGCTTTCTCGACACGCCGGGCCAAGTTTCTTCATTCCACATCTGTGGGCGACGTTTGCGCAGCTCAGCCCGCGTGTGATCGATGATCCCCAGCATTGTCCACAGGCTGTGCACACCGTCGCGCACAAGCTGTACCCCGCTGATCCACAGGTTGTCCCAAGACTCGTCCACCGCCCTGGTTGAGCCGTCCCGTCCGGCTCCGTATCGTTCCCGGGAGCCTCGGTGGGGAAATCTTGTCGTACCCGCGCGGTACCACAGGGGCGAGGTTGATCAGGCGTGGAGGGGGCACAGTGTCAATCGCCGATGAGCTGCGCCCGGGCGAGCAGAGGCTCGGCGAGCCGCCTGCCGCCAGCGCGCCGGCGGGCGACCCGCAGTACGACCGCTCCCCACCTCAGGACATCGCCGCCGAACAGTCGGTACTCGGCGGCATGCTGCTGTCCAAGGACGCGATCGCCGACGTGGTGGAGGTACTCCGCGCCGGCGACTTCTACCGCCCCAACCACGCGACCATCTTCGAGGCCATCCTCGACCTGTACGGGCGCGGCGAGCCGGCCGACGCGGTGACCGTCGCCGCCGCCATGGCCGGTAGCGGCGAGCTGGGCCGGGTGGGCGGGGCTGGGTACCTGCACACGCTGATGTCCAGCGTGCCGACCGCGGCGAACGCGGCGTACTACGCGCGGATCGTCGGCGAGCGCGCGGTGCTGCGCCGGCTCATCGAGGCGGGTACCCGCATCGTCCAGCTGGGCTACGGTACGGCGACCGGTGCCGGGCGGGACGTGGACGACCTGGTCGACCTCGCGCAGCAGGCCGTGTACGACGTGACCGAGCGGCGGGTCAGCGAGGACTTCGCGATCCTGTCCGACCTGCTGCAGCCGACGCTGGACGAGATCGAGGCGGTCGGTGCCCAGGGCGGCGTGATGACCGGGGTACCCACCGGGTTCAGTGACCTCGACCGCCTGCTCAACGGCTTGCACGCCGGCCAGTTGGTGATCGTGGCGGGCAGACCTGGCTTGGGAAAGGCGCTCGCGCTGGATACTCCCCTGCCCACCGCGGCCGGCTGGACGACGATGGGTGAGGTCAAGGTAGGTGATCGGCTGATCGGTGCCGACGGCCGGCCGACGCTCGTGACAGCGACCTCGAACGTCATGCTGGGTCACGCGTGCTACGAGGTCGAGTTCAGCGACGGCAGTGTGATTGTCGCGGACGCCGATCACCTCTGGCGGACAACGACCCGGGCGAGCCGGCGCCAGGCTGCCCAGGCGAGGCCGTCCCGCTACCGGGCACCTGAATCCCTGGAGCGCGTCCGCGCCGCCGGGACCGTGGCGTTGGATGGCCCGGATCAACTCGTGACCTTCAACGATGCGCTCGTGACGGTCGGGACCGAGTTCCGCGCGGTGCTGCACACCGTTGGCCGGCAGATAGGAGTCTCGGGCCGACTACCACGGCAGTACCCGCGTGGGAACCGGCAGGCACCGGCGTACTCGCGTAAGGCTCTGCTCTCGGCCCTTCTGGATCGAGCCGCCCGGCCGATGAACTTTGGTAACACCGCCAGGCACGACCCGATCGTCACCACCGAACAGATCGCGGCGACACTCCGGCACCCCACGGACGGCCGCGCGAACCACGCGGTCGAGAACTGCCGGCCGCTGGAGCTTCCCGAGTGCGATCTGCCGATCCCTCCTTACACACTCGGCGCGTGGCTCGGTGACGGTGTCAGCCGGGCCGGACAGATCACCACAGCCGATCCCGAGATACTCGGCTTCATCGTCGACGACGGCTTCGTTGTCCGACCGACCCGGCACCCCATGCACTTCGGCATCCACACGCCTGTTCGTACCTGCGGAAGGTCATGTGGCGGCCGCTCCCGTTCGATCGAGAAGCTGCCACCCGAGGGGTGTGTCGTCTGCGGCGAGATCACCGATGCCACCGGGTACGCGTCGCGTCGCTGCGCCCGCTGCCACGCCCGCTACGGCTCTCTGGTGGGGCCGCTGCGCGAAGCGGGGGTATTCGGCGACAAACACATCCCGGACCTGTACCTGCGGTCCTCCCAGGCGCAGCGGCGCGCCCTCCTCGCCGGTCTGCTGGACACCGACGGCACAGTCACGCGTACCGGCAACATCCAGTACTGCTCTACCTCTCGGCGCCTGGCAGAGTGCGTCCGCGAGTTGGTTGTGACTCTGGGCTACCGGTGTTCCGTGACCACGAGAAAGGTGCGCGGCCGCACGCCGGAGAGTTCCACCGCGTACACCCTGAGCTTCACCACCGGTGACGAGGTTTTCCGCCTGGGGCGCAAGCGCCTGGCACACGCCGCGCGGAGCCGTACGGATGCCAGACGCACCGGTTCGCGGTACATCGTCGATGTGCGTCCGGTGGCGAGCGTGCCGGTACGGTGTGTGACGGTCGCGAATGATGACCACCTGTACCTCGCCGGTCGCTCCATGATTCCGACGCACAACTCCACGGCGGCCATGGATTTTGCCCGGACCGCGTCCGTCAAGCACAACTTCGCGAGCGCGATCTTCTCGCTCGAAATGAGCAAGGTCGAGATCGTGATGCGGCTGCTCTCGGCCGAGGCCCGGGTACCGCTGCACGTGCTGCGGTCCGGGCAGCTCTCCGACGACGACTGGACCAAGCTGGCCCGCCGGATGGGCGAGATCAGCGAGGCGCCGCTGTTCGTGGACGACACCCCGAACATGAACCTGATGGAGATCCGGGCCAAGGCGCGCCGGCTCAAACAGCGCCACGACCTCAAGCTGGTGGTGGTCGACTACCTGCAGCTGATGAGTTCGCCGAAGCGGGTGGAGAGCCGCCAGCAGGAGGTGGCCGAGCTGTCCCGGGGGTTGAAGCTGCTGGCCAAGGAGATCGACTGCCCGGTGGTCGCGGTCAGCCAGCTCAACCGCGGCCCGGAGCAGCGCAACGACAAGCGACCCCAACTGTCCGACCTGCGCGAGAGCGGCAGCATCGAGCAGGACGCCGACGTCGTCATCCTGCTGCACCGCGACGACTACTACGACAAGGAGTCACCCCGGGCCGGTGAGGCGGACTTCATCGTCGCCAAGCACCGCAACGGCCCGACCGACACGGTCACGGTGGCCGCGCAGCTGCACCTGTCCCGCTTCGTCGACATGGCCCTCGACTAGTCCGCCCCAGCGGCTACGGCGCCGCCTCGGCCAGCAGCGCGCTCACCGCGTCCTCGGTGACCTGCTCGAACGCGTCGAAGTAGCGACTGACCGCGCCGAAGCTGGCCGGCACCAGCGGGCACACCACCTCGTCCGCGGTCTCCCGCAGCCACGCGACTGCCGGCGCCGAACCGACCGGTACCGCCAGCACCACCCGGGTCGCGCCCAGGCCGCGGACCACCGCGACCGCCGCCTGCGCCGTCGCCCCCGTGGCCAGCCCGTCGTCAACCACGATGACGGTACGCCCGGCAAGTTCCAGCCGACTCCGCCCGGCTCGGTACCGCTTCTCCCACCGGGCCAGTCCCGCCGCCTCGCGAGCCGTCACCTTCGCCACCGCACGCGCGTCGAGTACCCGCACGACCTGCTCGTTCAGCACCCGTACCCCGCCCGGGCCGAGCGCGCCGAACGCCACCTCGGGCGCCCACGGTACGCCGAGCTTGCGTACCACGAGCGCGTCCAGCGGCAGCCGCAGCGCAGCCGCCACCCGGGCCGCGACCGGCACCCCGCCGCGTACCAGGCCGAGCACGCAGGCGTCCGGGTGGCCGGCGTACCCGCGCAGCTCAGCGGCGAGCACGTCGCCCGCATGATCACGGTCCCGGTATCCGGAGGTCACGTAACCAGTTTCGGGCCTATCCGCAGCACGGGCATCCAGAGTGCGTAGGCGATCGGGTACAACAGGTAACCGAAACGGGTGGACGGCATCAGCAGCGTCGCGGCGAGCAGGCCCACCGCGCACACCCCCGCCGCAGCGGCAGCGTCCCGGGGCGGCCGGCGCAGCAGCCAGAATCCGATCGCCGCGCCGGCGAGCACCAGCAGAACCGCCGCGATCGCCCGGCCGCCGGGCACCCCGACCGCGATCAGGTGTCCGGGGAACGGGCTCTGCGCCGGGCTGTCCACCAGGCCCTGCCCGAGCGGGAACCGGACCACGTTCTCCACGGCCGCGCCTGGATCGACCAGGAACGGTGGTACCAGCACCAGCACCGGCAGCCCGAGCGCACCCGACGCGTACCGCCGCCCGTGCCCCCGCCGTGCCGCGAGCACCAGTAGTACCAGCGCCACCGGCCAGGCGAACAGCTTCAACGCACCCGCGATACCGACCGCCAGCCCGGACGCCCCGAACCGGCCGAGCGCGGCGTACACCAGCGCGAGCAGGCACAGCCCGAGTACCGGCAGATCGTCCCCGCCCACGGCGAGGGTGAGCGCGCAGATCGGCAGCACGGTCGCCGCCTGCACCGCCCGCACCAGCGGCCCCGGCGCGGTACCCGCGCGCCGCAGCAGCCCGGCGGCCAGCCCGACGCATACGGCCGTGACCAGCGCGAACCAGACCCGCGCATCGGTCCACCAGACGGTGCCGAAGATCGCACGAGGCAGCCCGAACAGCGCCATCGCCGGCTGGTACGGCAGGTACCCGAGCAGCCGCTCGTCCGGTGGCAGCGCGGCGATCGCGGCCCGGGTGAGGTACGGCGTGCCCGTATCCAGCAGGCGCTGGCCGCCGTGCTCCACCACGATCACCTCCTCCTGCGCCCGGTCGGTACGCCCGCCCGCCCGCTGGATTGCCTCCACGACCAGCGGGAGCAGTGCGGTGGCCGCCCAGGCGGCGGCGGTCAGCACCGCCCGTGCCGTGCCACCGGCGAGCTTCCGGACCAGCAGCTGGACCAGCACCACCAGCGTGGCGACGGCGTACCCGGCGGTCGCGATCCGACCCCAGGCGCCGTGCGGCGGCAACGTCGCGGTGACCGCGGTCAATCCCGCGAACAGCGCGGAGAGCAGGTACAGGCCAAGATCCACCCCGAGCGCGAACACGCGCCCAGTATCGTCAGCCCAGCTCGCCCTGGCGGAACTGGGTGGGACGCCGGTTCGGCAGGCGGATCACCGAGCCCGAGTCGTGCAGCGGCGGAGCCAGCACCCCGGGCCGCCCGTCGTACCCGCGCCGCAGCGTCGCCAGCAGCCGGTGCAGCGGCATCGGCCGGGCGAACAGGTGCCCCTGCCCGGCCGGGCAGCCCAGCTCCCACAGCTGCCGGCGCTGCTCCTCGTTCTCCACACCCTCCGCCACCACCAGCAGGTCCAGCCCCCGCCCCAGGTCGATCGTGGAGCGGACCACCGCCGCCTCGGTCGGGTCGGCCATGTTGCGTACGAACGCCCGGTCGATCTTCAGCTCGTGCACCGGTACCCGCGCCAGCGTCGCCAGCGACGAGTACCCGGTGCCGAAGTCGTCCAGCGCCAGCCGTACCCCCAGGTCACGCAGCGCGCGCAGCACCTCGTCGACGACCTCCAGCTGGCTCAGCGTCAACGACTCGGTCAGCTCGATCACCAGCGCTTCGGCCGGTACCTCGCTGTTCGCCAGGCGCTGCGCCACGATCTCCGGGAACGTCGGGTCGAGCACGCTACGCGGCGACACGTTGACCGCCACCGGCAGCAGGAAGCCGGCCGCCCGCCAGGTCGCCACCGCGCGCAGCGACTGGTCGAGTACCGCCTGCGAGAACGCGGGCAGCAGCCCGGACCGCTCCACCGCGTCGATGAACAGGTCCGGGTTGAGGTCACCCTGCGCCGGGTGGTGCCAGCGGGCCAGCGCCTCGGCCGAGATCACTTCGGCGGTACCCAGGTCAACCACCGGCTGGAAGCTGACCGTGAACTGGCGCTCCGCCACCGCCCGGGACAGATCGGCCGACAAGGCGAGCCGAGTGGCGTTGGCGGTATCCCGAGCCGGCGCGTACACCGCGACCACCTGGCCCTCCCGCTTCGCCTGGTACATCGCCACGTCGGCACGGCGCAGCAGCTCCAGCATGCCGCCCGAGCCCTGGGCCAGCGCGACGCCCGCACTTGCCTCGACCCCGATGCGCATGCCGTCCACCTCGATCGGCTGGTCCAGCGCGCCGAGTACCGCCCGCGCCCGGGGTACCGCGAGCGCGGGCGCGGCCAGCCCGACGAAGAGTACGGCGAACTCGTCCCCGCCCAGCCGCGACACCAGGTCGCCTTCCTGCGCGGCCTCGGCCAGGCGCAGCGCGACCTCGGCGAGTACCTTGTCGCCGGCGGTGTGGCCGAGGGCGTCGTTGATCTCCTTGAAGTGGTTGAGGTCAATCAGGAGCAGCCCGGTGAGTCCTTTGGCGGCGCGGTCCTCCAGCAGCTCGTCGCCGACGGCGAACAGCTGGCGCCGGTTGGCCAGGCCGGTCAGGGGGTCGTGCGCGGCGGCGTACGCGTGGTTGGCGGACAGCCGCTGGGCCTCGGCGAAGGCGGCGGCGTTGCGGAC